>JASJMK010000041.1:0-25085 GCA_037619625.1 Actinomycetes bacterium | reverse complement strand
TGGCCATGGCCGATTTCAACGTTAGCTTCTCAGTGAGTAATTGAAACTAGCGTGATCGGGTGAGAGTAAGTGGTTCCAGCCCCGGGTGCTAAACGCCTGTGCTACTCGCAAACTTAGCTTTCTCAAAGTTTCTTCCTTTTCGATAAGTTCGCGCTGGGCAACGTCCATGTCGACTACGGCGAGGGAAATCTTGGTTCCTGGAGCGGCTTGCGAAGCTTGGTCGATTGCGCTTCTCGTCAGAACTGCAACGACGGGATAACCTGCTGTCAACAATCTGCCTCTTAGCAAAATAATTAACTCTCCACTTGGAGTAATTTCAACCGCCCCAACTGGCACCCCGCGACTTAAGATCTCGCCAGCTAGCGCAAGGTCTAGGTCTACTCCGCTTAATCTCATGCCAACATGATCCGATTGTGGAAGTACGGTGAACTGGCCAGCCAACCCAGCAACTCCAGCTTTAAGTCGATCTGCATCAGGTCCAACAGTTGCAAGTAAGCGAATTTCGTTTACGTAATTAGGCGCCGGAAAGTTGAATCGAAATAATAAAAAATCACTACCCATTAGCTCAGCATTAAATTGCGTTTCTATCTCAAGTTGCAGGCCACTGACTAAGCGCTGACCAAAATCCAAAAAAGAGTCCGGCCCAACGCTTCCTAATATCGCAGGTGCTTGGATCTTGCCATTTATCGCCAAATAAGTACGTTGCCCAACTTTAGGTGCAGGGATAAAAATAGTAGATCCAGAAAGTACTACCAAAGTTTCATGTGTGTTATGAGAAACCGAATCGATCTCAACTGATTTTGCGGCACCAGTTATCGCAATTAGCAAATCAGAATCAGCTTTGAGCATTAACTCGGATGCAATTATTTCGATCAGAGCCGCTCCATCGGCATTTCCAACCAATGTGTTAGCAAGACGCGCTGAACTTTGATCGCCTGCGCCGTTTGCTGATATCCCAATTGCTGCAAGCCCAGTCCTGCCCAGATCTTGCACGACAACATAACCGGCTCGTTGAACTTGAATTGTTGCGGTGCTCAAAGTTTTACCTCATGAAATGGCTTGTTCCAAGCGTCCCATTCCCGTTCCGATATTGGCTTAAAGCGAATCCGATCACCTGGATGATATGGAACAGGCGGGTTTTGTTTTAGATCAAAAAGTTGCACTGGAGTTCTGCCAATTACCTGCCAACCACCCGGTGATGGTGCGTTATAAATAATGGACTGAAAACCGCTTACCGAAACCGAACCTGGAATCATTCGCGCTAGTGGTGTTGTCAATCTTGGAATGCTAACTGGAACTTTTGGACCATCTAGGAATGGCGCACCAACTGGTGAGCCGACAAATCGAATTGTCCACTCTTCGCCAGAATGCAACTCAATTACTTGCTTTGGCGTTAGTCCACAAACTTTGGCAACAGACTCTAAATGCGGGCCATATTCTTGGCCATAAACAATCGGAACATTAAATACAGTCGCGGTACGTGGGGCAGGTTTGGATTTAATCAATTTCTCAATCGCATCCATAATCGATTTGTGGCTTGCTTGCAATTGATTAAAACTTACGAAAACATTTTGGTAAGTCGAAACCACGTCAACTAAACCAGGTTCAGCACTCTCCCGTAGAGCATTTCCTAACGTCTGCGCTTGCTGCCACCGATCTTCATAATTTGCACTTGTGAAGTCAACCAAAATTCCGGAGTCGCCATACTCATGACAAATGTGTTCCGCAACTAAGTTAGGCACGCTCAAATGGCTCTTTAAAGAGAATCAACCGATGGAAATTGCGAAACTGGGAAGGTCTCAATTTGCGGACTTCGCTGCTGTACCAAAACTGCGCCATCAACGACTAAGCATGCACCCGTTACATATGCCGCATCTTCAGATGCAAGGAATGCAGCCGGTCCAGCAAGATCCTGCGGGGTGCCGCCACGACCAATTGGAACAGTGGCATCTCTTCGCGCGCCCGCGCCATCGGCTAAGTGCTCTGGCCTAGTTGCGATCAAGCCAGGCACCAGTGCATTAACGCGAATTCCATAAGGTCCAAGTTCTAATGCCAGCGCGCGAGTAAAGGCCTCTACACCGCCCTTTGAAGCGTCATATGCGACCATGCCTCGATGTGAGCGAGAAGCCCCACCGCTGGACATGTTAATGATGCAACCCTTACCTGACTTCGCCATCAGAGGTGCCACTAAGCGGCTAATCAAATATTGACTCTTGAGATTGGTGTCAAGGAAATGATCCCACCAAGCTTCGTCAGTTTCCAAGAAGTGTTTCGCAATTGTCACATCACCTGCGTTATTGACCAGGATGTCAACTTTTCCATAATTCTCTACCGTTGTTGCAATCATGGCTTCAATCGCTTCAGATGACTTAACGTCACAGCCAACAGCGATCGCTTGGCCGCCTGCCTTCACAATTTCGCTTACAGTCTTTTCTGCATCGGCAAGGTTCAAGTCAGCTACGACAACTTTTGCGCCTTCTTCAGCAAATCTTTGAGCGATAGCTTTTCCGATTCCATTTGCCGACCCAGTAACGAGGGCAACTTGATCTTCAAAACGTCGTAATGATGTCATTTGTACTCCTAATTCCTCTATCCTAAGGGCGTGTTGATGACCTTTATCCACGACTCCAGAAAATCTAAATTCTAATTTATGCCCAGCAACTTTGGCTGCGAGAGCCTCATCCGCGACGGGAGTTAATCTCGTCAAATTTAGTTTCGAGGTGATCAAAATTCTAGGGTTGGGAGATTGCCTAGTAAGCGAGAATGACTTTTCTAACTTTGAGCAAAAGCAGAGAGCGTTATAAGCCATTCTTCTCGCGAAAGACGGCCACTAATGCATTCGCATGGCCATGACCCACTTCAAATTTTTCTTTTAGGTGAGCCACTTGATCCATGTGGGTGAACTTTGAAACCTTCTTAAGTTCCTTCATCCAATGGTCGATGGGCTTGCCATACTTATTCTCAATAGATGGGAAATATGATGCTGGACCCGCTACCTTTTTTTCAGCCATATGTAAATCCTAATTTCTTAAATCTAGAATGTAAACAGATTTTGTCCCATAAGCCGGATACTAACCAGTAGCTAAAAGTGGGCAACTACCTATTAATGTTTCGTGCTCGTAACCGTAGTGCAATGACTGCGCAAAGCGAGGCAATAATGCTGGCCACTAAAATTCCAACTTTTGCATCTGCCATTAATACTGGCGTGGTTTCATAACTAAGTTCAGCGATGAGTAAGGAAACGGTAAATCCAATTCCTGACAGAAGTCCGATCGCCAAAATGTCGCTCCAGCGAAGTGCGGGATTTAATGTGGCTTTAGTTAAGCGCGTCACTAAATAAGTTGCGCCAAAGACGCCCAATGCTTTACCGAATACAAGTGAAACGATTATTGCCACGCTTATTTGACTGGTGATCGTTTGGCTTAATCCAAAGTTACGAATATCAACTCCAGCCGAGGCAAAGGCAAATAGCGGAATAACTAAGGCAACACTTACGGGTCGGAAATACTTCTCGGCAACTTCTGCCGGTGACTTAGTTTCATTGCTGCGAAGTTTATTTCTGGTCAATAGCGCAATTGCAATTCCGGCAACCGTAGCGTGAATTCCAGATTGATAGGTGGCCCACCAAATCGCCAAACCAAGTGGAAGCGCGACATACCAGCGTGCAATGTTGAGTTTTTGTGCTAGCCAATAAATAGCAAGCAATAACACCGTAAGAGCAAGCATCTTTAAATCTGTTTTATTTGAATAAAAAATTGCAATTACTGAAATGGCTCCTAGGTCATCAATAACTGCCACCGTCAATAAGAAAGCTCGTAATTCCGTTGGCAGAGATTTTCCAGCTATCGCAAGTACTGCAAGCGCGAATGCAATGTCGGTTGCCATTGGAATTGCCCAGCCCTGGAAGGCATCAGTATCTCCTTGCACCATAGAGATATAAATAAGTATTGGTAGTCCCATTCCCGCCAAGGCGGCCACTACTGGGACCAGCGCTTGACTCGGCTTGGACAGTGAGCCGTGGAGCAATTCGTGCTTTAACTCAAGGCCTGCAACAAGAAAAAATATTGCCAGTAACCCATCTGAGATCCAGTGCAAGATCGTCATGTTTAGATCAAGGAAATCAATGCTCAAATAGCGACTTAGTAAATCTGAATAGCCTTGGGAGAATCCAGAATTTGCAATGATCATTGCTAGTGCGGCCGAACTTAAAAGCAGGATTCCACCGAAAGTCTCATCCTTGAGTGCCTTTGCCAGCCAGCGGCCTTCATCTTCACTTACGGGTCCAAGAACAACTTCATGATTTATTGCCATACCTGTAGTTTAAACCATCTTTAGAAAACAACACCCGAGTGCTTTGCCATCAATAAGTAAATGACAAAACTAGAGGTTAGCTATTTCTAATTAGCCCGTGTGAAATAATTTTTTTTAAAAGTAGGCGAGTCGGGTATGTAAGCCAGATTTTGCCCTTACTCGCTCCCTAATCGACCAGCAAGTCGTCCGTATAAACCTGAGCTGTAATCATTCATCCCCTTCACCTCAACACTCTTTCCCAAACGGCGGTACTTATGCAAGATGCTATCCAAGGCTGCGACGGTGGATGGGTCCCAGATGTGAGCCTCTGAAAAGTCAATCACAACATTTACCGGGTCATCTGTGTACTCAAATTGTGTTGTCAGATCATTACTCGAGGCAAAGAACAGCTCCCCTTTTACCATGTAAAGAACCGCTTCAACTCCATCTTGTTCACCAACCGTGCGAGTTGTTTCAGCGAAGTGCGCTACACGTCTAGCAAACATCACCATCTCAAGGATGATTCCAACAACCACACCGATTGCAAGGTTGTGCGTAGCAATCACGACCGCAACGGTAGAGACCATTACAAACGTCTCAGTCTTTGGCATCTGCTTCAAAGTAGATGGAAGCACGCTATGCCAATTAAAAGTTCCTACCGAAACCATGATCATTACGGCCACAAGCGCTGCCATCGGAATAGCCGATACAAGATCACCAAGAACAACTACTAGGAAGAGCAGCAATACTCCCGCGGCAAATGTGCTTATTCTGGTTCGAGCCCCAGAGCCCTTCACGTTTATCATGGTTTGGCCGATCATGGCACACCCGCCCATGCCACCGAAGATGCCAGAGATGACATTTCCGATTCCCTGAGCAAAAGACTCGCGGGTCTTCGCAGACTTTGTGTCTGTAATCTCATCGACCAACTTTGCTGTCATGAGCGATTCAAGAAGGCCGACAAGTGCCATGGCTAATGCATATGGAGCGATGATGTTAAAAGTCGTCATATTCAATGCAACGTTTGGAATTAATAGCTCTGGAAGGCTCTGTGGTAGCTCACCCTCATCGCCCACTGTCTGAACATTTAGTCCCCAGAAAATAACCATGGCCGAGACAATTACAATCGCAACTAATGGTGCAGGAATTACAGTGGTCAATCTTGGTACTCCAACCATAATCACAAGCCCAGCTGCAACCATTACATAAGCGGGGATGCTGACTCCGATTAGATAAGGCATTTGGGCTAGGAAGATGATGATTGCAAGTGCATTTACAAAGCCAACCATGACACTTCGTGGAATAAACCGCATCAACTTTGCAACACCAAGTGCTGCCAGAAGAATTTGGAATATACCTGCGAGACCAACTGTTGCTAGGAAGAAATCTAATCCGTGATCACGAGCAACGGGTGCGATGATTATTGCAACCGCACCAGTGGCAGCACTGATCATCGCGGGCCGACCACCAAGAATTGCAGTGGTTACCGCCATGATGAAACTGGAAAAGAGTCCTAGTCTCGGATCTACACCAGCCAAAATACTAAATGAGATCGCCTCAGGAATGAGTGCTAGTGCAACAACTAAGCCCGCCAACACCTCTTTAGTTAGAATTTTTGGATCTCTGAGTGCTTGGCGAACAGATGTACTATTTCGCTGCATGCTTTCCTTAAAGGTTGATAGACAAACGAAAAATAATCACACTACATGACGCAATAATTAGGTTTCAATAGAGCCATCACTCTACCTTGACAAACTTCCACACTAATTGGGTATTGCTTTTAAAGGAGCGGGCCAAAAAATGTCAGAAGTGAATCTTGCTGAATAGAAAAGTCGGTCTGTAATCTGGAATCCAGGCACCTCTTGACTTGGCTTGCTTTACGAAACTCAAAAACTTACATCAAAAGCAACCATGACAATTGCGATTGCTGCTGCCCAAACCAAAGTACTAACGATAATGAGAATCGAAGCCCTTGCTGGCTTAGTTCCGGCAGACACTGCTGCTACAGCTGCGAATTGGGTGCCGATAATTATTGGTCCAAGTGCTGCTACCCCATAAATGCCGTACTTGTCGAAAGATTTCAGAGCCTTTTCTAGTTTTGGAGATTCTGCAGTTTTGCCTTTTCTAATTCTTCTTTGAATCAAGCGTTCCCGGATGTTCGACGCGGAATAGGCAAAAAGCACGATAGTTAATGCATTACCAGTTACCGCAGCCACAACAGTTGCCAATGGATTAAGGCCTAGAAGGATGCCAACTGGTACTACTGCGATCGCTTCCATCCAAGGAATTGCGCCAGCAATAAAAACGCCTATCAGGCCCCACTGTTCTATGTATTCCATGCCAAAATTCTAATTGAAGTAGACGAGTCGGTCTGTAAGCCGGATTCTGTACGCTTGCGCGCGATGATCATCCATCTGCGATTGTTGTTACCAACAACCTCTTGCAACCTACCTGCAGGCATGTGACGGGCAGTCACCTGCGACTTGGTCTTGCTCCGAGTGGGGTTTACCTAGCTACCTATGTCGCCATAAGTACTGGTGAGCTCTTACCTCACCGTTTCACCCTTACCTATCCTCAAATAAATGAGGTTAGGCGGTTTACTTTCTGTTGCACTTTCCCGTGGGTCGCCCCAGGTGGATGTTATCCACCACTCTTGCCCTATGGAGTCCGGACTTTCCTCGATGTATTGCTACACCGCGATCATCCGACCGACTCGTCTAGTAACAAGGATAGATCGAACGGCTCTGTATTAACAATGCTCAATTTTGAGCAAGCATTAAGCCTTTAGCCGGGCGTTTGACGGGTCGTAAAACGGTTCATCACTGATTGTGGCTGGCACTAAAGTGCCTGCGCAATCCACCATAAAGTTTGATCCTGCTGGAACGTCAGCTGGAATATAACCGAGTCCGCAGGCTCCCCTGATGGTGTGACCGTATGCTCCGGATGTTACGTGGCCAATGATTTTGCCATCTAGCAAGATCGATTCATCGTGAACGAATAGTGGTTCTGGCTTATCAAGTTTTATATAAACTTGCCGGCGATCAGGATTTTGTTTTCCTTCGATCGCGCTGCGGCCAATGAAGTCACCTTTCTTTGAGCTGATTGCAAAGCCAAGTGATGCTTGGTAGGGATCATCAACTGGGCCAATGTCGTGACCAAGGTGGCGATAGCCCTTTTCAACTCGCAAGCTATCGAGTGCGTGATAACCCGCACGGCGTAGGCCTAGGCCTTCGCCAGCTGCGATAACCGAATCGTAAATTGAAACTGCGAGGTCATTTGTTGGATAAAGTTCGTAACCTAGTTCGCCAACAAAACTAACGCGCAGGCATAGCGCTGATCCATTACCCACTTCAATTTCGCGGGCAGTTCCCCATGGTTGGTTTTCGGTGGAGAAATCAGCCGGACTAATGCGCGATAACAATTCTCGAGAATTCGGTCCCATGATTCCAATAGTTGCCATTCCAGCGCTGGCATCAAATACTGCAGCGCCATTACCACGAGCAGCCCTGCGCAACATTGCAAGTGTTTTGGTTTGGGACGCAGTTGGGGTTACGACTAAGAAACGATCTTCGGCGAGCCTGGTAATCGTGCCATCAAGTTCAATGCCACCACCCTTGTTCAGCATGAGCGTATAAACAACTCGTCCTACTTTTACATCCAGGTTTGCTGTGGTTACTGACTGCACTACTTTCAAAGCATCAGGGCCGGCAACTTCAACTTTTGTGAAAGTTGATAGATCAAATACTGCAACAGCCTCGCGCGCTGCCTTATGTTCAGCTGCTGAATGTTCAAACCAATTTTGGCGACCATAGCTGTATTCGTACTCCCGCTTGACTCCAGTTGGCGCAAACCAGTTTGCGCGTTCATAACCAACGAGCTCGCCAAATACCGCACCGGCCGAATCCAAACGGTCATGAAGTGGCGAACGGCGAATGTTGCGCGCAGTGTAAGGCTGAAGTTGTGGCCAGTGCATGGCATAAAGTCGGCCAAGCCCTTCGCGCGTGCGATCGTGCAGATAAGGACGATTGGATTGATACTTCGAGAAGCGCTGCACATCAACGCCAGATACGTCATAAGTTGGCGAGCCGGCAACGATCCATTCAGCTAGAGCTCGGCCGGCGCCTGGGGCATAAATAATGCCCTGGCTGTTAAAGCCCGCTGCGATCCAGAGACCATCGACTTCGGCAGTTTCTCCCAAGCAAAAACTTGCATCCGGAGTAAATGACTCGGGGGCATTTAGGAACCGGGAGTAGTTTGCATTCTTTAATGCTGGAATCCGATCTTCCGCAAAGCCTTTAATCTCGGCAAAGTGATCCCAATCAGCTTCGAACTCGCCAAATGCGAAATCTTTTGCCAGCGTGCGCGGATCAACTGGGATTCCATCAGGTTCGAAAGCGCCAACAACTAATGAGCCGTTATGGCCGCGTACATATAGATAGCCATCCAAGTCGCGTAGTACGGGAAGTGGAACATCTGCACCTTCAATTGGATCAGTAGTTACGTGCACATGCGCTGCTGGATAAAGCGGAACCATAGCGCCACAAATTTCAGCCAGTTCACGAGTCCAAAGTCCGGCAGCAAGAACAATGTTCTCGCACTCAACCACACCCAAGTTTGTTTCAACTGCAGTGATACGACCATTGGTTTTTTGCACACCAGTAACCGTGACACCCTCGCGAATTGTCACGCCACGAGTGTGAGCACCTTTTGCAAATGCCAGCGCAGCCATTCCTGGGTTTACGTGACCATCTTCGGCGTGATGCATTCCGCCAAGTAGGCCATCGGCTGTTGCCAGCGGATGAAGCTCGGCAACGCGCTGCGGGGAAACTAATTCAGTTGCAATGCCATTGTGACGCGCAACCATGTCACTGTATTTAAGTTCATCTAATCGACCTGCAGTGCGCGCCAGGGATAACGAACCATTTTGCGCCAATGAAACATTGATGCCAGTTTCTTTCTCAATCGAGCGATAAGCATCGATTCCGTAATGTGAAAGTTTCGTCATCGCATGCGTGGCGCGAGCGCGAACTACTAGTCCTGCTGCGTGCCAACTCGTTCCTGCAGCAACTGATGAACGTTCTAGTAATAGGACATCTTTATGGCCCAGCTCTGCCAGATGATAAGCAATGCTGGAGCCAACAACGCCAGCGCCAACTACAACGGTTTGGACTCTGGTTGGTAACTCTCGACTCTGCGCCCCAGTGTCAAAGGAGGTAGCGGTGATGTCTTTTTCAAGCAAGTTATCCACGAAAGAAATTCCTTAAGATTTAGCGTTCTCTTTTTATTCTGCCCCAACCCTATTGGGCTCATAATCTTGGCGCTGAACAAGAGGAAGACCCCGCAATAAGTATGAGTTACTGCGGGGTCTTTATTTCGCTAGAAGGTGACTTTGCCCTGCGGTGACGCTGTTGCGCTACATCGATGACGAGCGCAATGGTCAATCCGGGGCCTCAACTCCTAACTACCTCATGTTTACGCCTGCCCTAACTCACTAGCAAGGGGTTTGTAAAAGATTTATCAAGTTGTTAGGACTAGAGCCAGGAGAATCTCTAAAACCTTGGATTACAGGGCATCCACAATCACATCTAAACCCCAGGGTAAACCAGCTTTTTTGGGTTTTAGGATCTGAACTTCTCGGGAAACCTTGGCAACAATGTTGGCTAGTTCTTCGACACTGGAAACCGACTTTTGGCTTTCGGCAAGCGCGCGCACAATTCGCCCCTTGCTGGCCTTATTCGAGTGGCTAACTACTTTTGGCGCGCCCTTCGGCATGTGCTGCATAATTCGCGGGACCACTACTTGATCAGCAAGTGCAGCTGGTGTTGCACCAAGTTTCAGGTAATTGCCAGAGCGAAGGTCAATTAGAAAATCACTTCGATCGCCAAGTGCATTAGTTATGGAGTTTCCCCAATACTTACCCAACGTTCCAATTTTTGGAACCACAGTGTCACCTGATAATCGGTAAGCCGGTATCAAATCTGCTGCGCTAATTAATCCAAACAGTGCCGAAACTACGAAGTTTTCTTTTTCAAACTTTGCTTTCGCAGTTGTACTTAGCGATGCAATGCCAATCGCGTCATAAAGTACGCCGGTATAAACCGACCAAGCAGGACCAGTTGCAGCTGTGACTAACTGCTGATCACGCAGAATTTCAAAATCTTGTTTAGCGCTGATACTTAAAATCGATCTTGTTTTTGCTACTGGGCCATTGGCCATTGCCACGACTGCTGCTAAAAGTACCTCGCGTTGGGGAGTTAATTGTGGGAAGGAAAGTTTTTTAAGATTAAGTGGTTTTTTGGAAATTCCATCAGTCTTGCCTTCAGACGGCGGCAATAAAATCATGTTCAGCTAGCAGTTGCCGTTAGGGACGTTCGATGATTCCCGAACCACCGGCTAAATGTGTGTCGAGAGCTTCATTGGCCAGCGCGTCAGCATGCTTATTGTCTTCCCGGGGAATCCACGTGTAAGTCACATTGCCATAAGGAAGAATTTCGCGCGCAGCTAGCGCAAGTTTTTGCATTTCCGGGCTTTTGATTTTCCAGCGCCCAGACATTTGCTCTACGACTAACTTGCTATCCATGCGAACTTCCACCAAGGCTTCTGGATCAAGTTCAGCTATTGCCCTTAACCCAGCAACCAGTCCGCTGTATTCCGCAACGTTATTGGTGGCATGACCTAACACTGCGGCGCGCTCGGCGACTACCTCGCCAGTGTTTGCATTTCGAATCACTGTTCCATATGAAGAGTGACCAGGATTTCCTCGAGAGGCGCCATCGGCCTCCATAACAAAATGGGTCACAGACCCGACTCCGCGGTGCGAACTAAAATTCGGCGACACTCATCACAGCGCACAATCGCTTCTGGCGGTAACCCACGAATTTTGTCTAGTTCTTGTGCGTCAATTGTTAGGTTGCAACCCTGGCAGGTTCTTCGCTGAATCATCGCAGCTCCGATACCACCGTGATCGCTGCGAATCTTGTCATACATTGCAATCAAATCAACAGGCAGTGATCCAGAGATTTCAGTTCGCTGCGTTGTTAATGAATTAATTTCAAAATCTATGTCTGCAAAAACATCATCGCGGGCCTGGATTGCGTCCGCTAATTTTTGTGTTGTTTCAGTGTCGTTACTTTGCAATTGCGCAGCAGTGCTCTGGGCATTCTCAAGATTCTGCATTATTTCAAGTTCAACATCTTCTAGCTCTGCTTGCCGCTTACCTAAAGTAGCAATTTCGTGTTGCAAACTTTCTAATTCTTTTGGCGCCGAGACCGCTCCAGAATCCAAGCGATCTTGATCCCGCTTGGTACGAGTTACAACTTGATCTACATCTGCTTCAGCTTTTAACTGATTCAGCTTCAAATCCGAAGCTTCAGTTTGCGCTGCTACCAGGCGCATTTTGATCGAGCCCAATTCGACTTCAAGATCTTGTACTTGGGATATCTCAGGGGCGCCAGTTCGCTTATGTGCGAGCTGAAGCAATTTAGTATCCAAGGCCTGCAAATCAAGCAACAATCGCTGTTGCTCGGCGCTTGCTGTTACAGCCACTTTTGCTCCCAGATTTGAATAGTAAATCAACTACCAACGCCAGACTACCGCGAACCCTCAATTTGCCCGCACTGGTTATGCGGCTTGCTCCCAGCGCTCGTGCCTTATCCCATTTATTCGAGACATGTTTACAAAATCCAAATCATTATGAATCAGCACAATGTCTTCACTAGACATGACGGCTACAGCAATTATGCAGTCCACTGAGTTACGAATAGTCACTCCGTTTTGTGTCAGCTCCCGAAACATAAACCCAGCTGCCCTGAAGTCGGTATTTGGATCAAAGGGTAGCGATGGCAGTCTGTTTACTAGATCAAAAATTCTTGCATCTTCATTAGGTCGCGCTCCTGCCAATAATTCCATGACGATTACTTCACAGGTAATTATTTGGATGCCTTTTGCGGTTGCTTCATCTATTCGGCGACGAAGCGATTGGTCACCACGAAAAAGGTTTACCCAAACACTCGTATCAATCAGGTATCGAGTTGGCTTCACCATTTTGTAATGGCACTTTCGAACCGGCCATCTGGTGGTCCATCCCAGCCAATTCCAAAGACGCTATCAATAAGTTTCATTTGATCGGTCTCTTCGACCAATCGCTTAAGCGCCATCTCTACTGCGCTCTTCTTTGTCGATAAGTTAAAGCGATTCATGACTATTTCCACTAGCTCGTCATCCAAATCAATGTTGGTTCTGCTCATACACATAACATACACCAGGTATGTGTAAAATTCCAGAAGGCAAAAAAATACCCCCTCTGGGGGGTATTTCTATCGCAGTGGGCGCTAAGGGACTCGAACCCCTGACCCTCTCGGTGTAAACGAGATGCTCTAGCCAACTGAGCTAAGCGCCCGACGTGATTGCCCTACCTTACCTAAAAGCAAGGAAAGTTTGAAATCGTGCGGGTGGGGTTGTTAAGCGAAAAGATACCAAGGCTGGTGCCTCGGGGCTGTATTGCCAGCTGACTGGCAATGACCCAGCAAGCGAAAAGATACCAAGGCTGGTGAGTCTCGGGTCTACACCAGCCTTGGCCCCTCCATTTCACACTGCAATTAGCAAGTCCGCATCTTTTAGGAATTGGCCAAAATTATCTTGGAATTAAAGGGCTGCTAGGGCCTTCTTATAGTCATCAGTATCGCGGGCATCGCCTGGCCCATTGACTACGGACCACTTCAAAATCCCGGCTTTATCAATAATGAAAGTTCCGCGCTTTGAAAAGCCGCGTGGCTCAAACCAAGAATCGTAAAGTTTGGAAACTTCGCCGTGTGGCCAGAAATCTGAAAGTAACGGATAGTCAAACCCTTCTTGCTCCGCAAATACTTTCAGCGAAGCATCGGTATCGCAGGAAATTCCAAGAACTTGAACGTCATCGGAAACAAATTCATTGCTACGATCGCGAATCTCACATAACTCACCGGTGCAAATTCCAGTGAATGCCATTGGATAGAAAACTAGAACTACGTTCTTCTTGCCACGGAAATCTGAAAGCTTTACTTGCTCACCAAATTGATTTGGCAAAGTGAAATCTGGTGCTTCAGATCCAATTTCTAACGACATGCTCACTCATTTCCTGTCGGGGTATCGTTGCGGAACTTGCGAAACTTTACCTTAGCGTCGGGATTTAGGTGCAACAAGGCGAGTGCCTTGCCAGTCAGTTGCGGCGCTGATGTTACTTGTTGATTGCAGCCCCGAAGTTGGCGCGGCATCTGCGATGTCTTCTGGTTCTACGTGACCTGGGCGACCAGGTTTTGGCGTCATCAACCAGATCACTCCGCTGTCAGCGAGCGGACCAAGTGCATCAACTAGTGCGTCAACTAAATCGCCATCATCTTCGCGCCACCATAAAAGTACCGCGTCGACCACATCGCCATATGATTCATCAACTAATTCTGCAACGGATGCAATTGCATCAGATACAGATTTATCGCAATCACTATCGAATCCAAGCTCTTGGACTACTAGTCCTTCACCTAACGCAAACTTGCCAGCCAACCCCTGAAGGGCGCCTTCTTGTGAACTCACAGTCTTAGTCCACCCGAGTAAGGCGAAAAAGGCAACTGCAAACCTGATATTGCCCAATTTTAGAATTCACCAAAATTTGGATGCGATTACCCCAAGCGGTGGCATGTCAGACACAATGGGAGGTGAAGTAACTGATCGACCCACAGTTCTATTGCTATCAAACCCAAGGCAGGTACCAAAAAGTGACCACCACCCCAGACCGCGATTCGCTACTGGCGGGCGGTTTTCCCACTCAATATGTGGATGTTAATCCCGAGGAAACCCGAGAATGGATTGAATCGCTAGATGCCCTAATCGCAACACATGGCGAACAGCGCGCCCGGCACATTATGTTGTCACTGCTTCGACACTCTTCTGAGAAAAATGTTGGCTTGCCTAGCCTTCGCAGTACCGATTACATCAACACAATTTCCCCAGACCGCGAACCTGATTTCCCTGGTGATGAATCAATAGAGCGCCGAATCCGCGCTTACATTCGCTGGAATGCGGCGATGTTAGTTCACCGGGCACAACGTCCAGGCATTGGCGTTGGTGGCCACATTTCAACTTATGCATCAAGTGCGTCGCTATATGAAGTCGGGTTCAACCACTTCTTCCGCGGCCCAGAACATCCAGGTGGCGGCGATCAAGTATTTTTCCAAGGTCACGCCTCCCCCGGAATGTATGCTCGCGCATTTCTCGAAGGTCGCTTGAGTGAAGACCGTCTTGATGGTTTCCGACAAGAGTTATCGGCTGCGCCAAATGGTTTACCAAGTTACCCGCATCCTCGTTTGATGCCTGACTTCTGGCAGTTCCCGACTGTATCTATGGGCCTTGGTCCAATGAATGCAATTTACCAGGCGCGCTTCAATCGCTACCTGCATCATCGTGGGATCAAAGACACTTCGCAGCAACGTGTTTGGGCATATCTCGGCGACGGCGAAATGGATGAGCCAGAATCTCTTGGCGCAATCGGTATTGCCGCGCGCGAAGAACTTGATAATTTAACTTTCGTAATTAATTGCAACTTGCAGCGTCTTGACGGCCCGGTTCGCGGCAATGGAAAAATCATTCAAGAACTTGAATCTCATTTCCGCGGTGCTGGCTGGAATGTAATTAAAGTAATTTGGGGCCGCGAGTGGGATGAGCTACTTGCCAAGGACAACGATGGCGCCTTGGTTAATCTAATGAACCGAACTCCAGATGGCGATTACCAAACTTACAAGACGGAAAACGGCGGCTTCGTTCGCGATAATTTCTTTGGCCGTGATCCGCGCACAAAAGCCATGGTTGAAGACTGGTCGGATGACAAAGTCTGGAATTTAAAGCGTGGCGGCCACGATTACAAAAAAATGTATGCCGCTTATGCTGCAGCCGAAGCGCACACTGGACAGCCAACTGTGATTTTGGCAAAGACCATTAAAGGCTGGACGTTAGGATCACACTTCGAGGGTCGAAATGCGACGCACCAGATGAAAAAGCTTAACCATGAAGACCTTGCCGAGTTCCGCGATCGCTTGCAGATCCCATTTACCGATGCCCAACTTGATGACAAGTTGCCACCGTATTTTCATCCAGGTGCTAATCACGAACACATTGAATACCTGCATGAACGTCGTCGCGCGCTAGGTGGCTACGTTCCTTCGCGTCGGACAAAATCTAAGGTGTTAACACTTCCTGGTGAGCAGACTTACAAGGTCATGAGTGCGGGTTCTGGTAATCAGCCAATTGCCACCACAATGGCATTCGTTCGACTCCTGCGGGAATTAGTGCGTGACGAAAACATTGGCAGTCGTATAGTCCCGATAATTCCAGATGAAGCGCGCACATTTGGAATGGACAGCTTTTTCCCAACCCTAAAGATTTATTCTCCTCATGGTCAGCAGTATTTGTCAGTTGATCGTGAGTTGATGCTTTCTTATAAAGAATCAGAATCTGGTCAAATCTTGCATGAAGGAATTAATGAAGCAGGATCTGTAGCATCTTGGACTGCCGTTGCCACTTCATATGCAACCCATGATGAACCAATGATTCCAATCTATGTGTTCTATTCGATGTTCGGCTTCCAGCGCACCGGCGATTCATTCTGGCTTGCTGGAGATCAAATGTCGCGTGGGTTTGTAATCGGCGCAACTGCCGGACGGACGACACTTAACGGCGAGGGTCTCCAGCATGAAGATGGACACTCTCACCTGTTAGCTGCCACTAATCCAGCCGTGGTTAGTTACGATCCAGCATTTGGTTTTGAAATTGGACACATAGTTCGCGACGGACTCGAGCGCATGTATGGCGAAAATCCCGAAGACATTTATTATTACTTAACCGTCTACAACGAGCCTTATGTTCAGCCCCCAGAGCCTGCAGGTGTTGAGGTTGCTGGAATCTTGCGCGGCATGTATTTACTTGCTTCCGAAACTGAAACCAAGGGCCCGCGCGCACAAATACTGGCCTCTGGCGTCTCAGTCCCTTGGGCCCTTGAAGCGCAACAGCTTTTGCGCGACCACTGGGGTGTAAGTGCCGATGTTTGGTCAGTTACATCTTGGAATGAACTTCGTCGCGATGGCCTAACCGTTGATCGTCACAACTTCTTGAATCCAAGTGCTACGCCAAAGACAAGCTGGGTAACAGAAAAACTAACTGGTACTGATGGTCCAGTCATCGCAGTTTCA
This sequence comes from Actinomycetes bacterium, assembly GCA_037619625.1. Taxonomy (GTDB): domain Bacteria; phylum Actinomycetota; class Actinomycetes; order S36-B12; family UBA5976; genus UBA5976. Next base: position 8,580 of record JASJMK010000041.1, on the reverse strand, counting down.
GATTTTATGAGAGCTGTGCAGGATCAAATTCGAGACTGGGTACCCAATGATTTCGTTTCACTTGGCACTGACGGTTGGGGTATGTCCGATACAAGAGGCGCGCTTCGTCGGCACTTCCTAGTTGATGCGCAAAGTATTACGGTGCAGACTTTGGCGATGCTGGCAAAGCGTGGTGAGATACCAACCGGACATGTCCAAGAAGCAATAGATCGTTACGACTTAACTAATCCAAAAGCTGCCTCTGCTGGAAATACTGAGGGTGGCGGCTAATGCGAGTTGCACTTGGTAAAACTGATTTACAAGTTCACCACCTTTGTTTAGGTGGAAACGTATTTGGTTGGAGTGCAACGCCGACAGAGTCACAGGTTGTGCTGGACGCCTACGCAGATGCGGGTGGAAACTTTATAGATAGCGCGGATATGTACTCCGAATGGCACAACGGAAACATCGGCGGTGAAAGTGAAACCATAATTGGCGATTGGATGAAAAGTCGCGGTAATCGAGACGAGATGATTGTCGCAACTAAAGTCGCAAAATTATCAACGCGAGCGGGCTTAGCGGCCGCAAACATTGCAGCTGCCGCTGAAGATTCACTGCGTCGACTAGGAACTGAATACATAGATATTTACTACGCGCATCACGATGATGAATCTGTACCGCTAGAAGAATCACTTACCGCGTTTCATAAATTGGTTACAGCTGGAAAAGTCCGCTACATAGCGGCGTCAAACTATTCCGCTGACCGCTTGGCCCAAGCGTTAAAAATCTCACGCGAGTTGGGAATAAGTGAATACCTGCTACTCCAACCTCACTACAACGCGATTGTTCGAAATGAATATGAAGGTGCGCTGCTAGCACTCGCGGTCAAAGAAGAGATTGCGGTTTTGCCTTACTTCGCTCTTGCCGCCGGATTCTTAACCGGTAAGTACCAGCCAGGTGTGGCCGTTGAAAGTGTGCGCGCGGATGACATGCCCGAATACATGAATGAACGTGGCTGGGCTATCTTGCAAGCTTTAACTGACATCGCAGCCCAGCACAATGCGCCAATCGCAGCAACTGCGCTGGCTTGGTTGCGCGCCCAACCTGGTATCGCTGCGCCAATTGCCAGTGCTCGCACGCCAGAACAATTGGCGCAGCTGCTCCCAATTGTTGAGTTGTCGCCAGAACAGATCGCGCAAGTTAACGCGCTTTAAGCTACTGACACAATTAACTACATGACGAGGTCTATTCGAGCCACGGAATCTACGCCAGAGCGGATTGCCGCTGAGCATGCCGTGTTAGCCCGTCGCGTGCAACGAATGACAGGTGAATTAACTACCGCTGCAACATCTCGGATGGAAGAGGCGCTCCCCTGGTTTTCAGCACTTCCCGCTAATGAGCGTGCATCCGTTAGCTTGGTGGCGCAAAGTGGCATATCCAATTTTGTCGACTGGTTTTCTGCGGGCTTGGCTTCTAAAGACCATGTTGGCGATATCTTTTCAACTGCGCCCAGAGAGTTAGCGCGAGCGCTCACCCTGCAACAAACCGTGGAACTTGTACGTACCTCGATGGCCGTTGTTGAAGAATTAGTTGAACACATTGCTGGAACAAACGAATACCGGCAGTCCTATCTACGCGAATCACTACTTCGCTACTCCAGTGAGATTGCCTTCGCTGCTGCTGAGTTTTATGCCCGGGCAGCTGAGAATCGTGGTGCTTGGGATGCGCGCTTGCAGGACTTAGTTCTGGATGCGATTTTGGCCGGAAGTTCCGATGACGCCTTGCTAGCGCGCGCTGCTGCTGCAGGTTGGGACGTTAACAAACATATAGTTGCAATTGTTGGACCAGTTCCTTCCAACCAAGTTGCCGTTGAAATTCACATGGAGCAGATTCGTCGTACTGCAAAGTCTGCAAAATTAGAGGTAATGGTTGGCGTTCATAACGATCGAATGATCACAATCATTGGCGGCGTCGAAGCCACCGATAACCCAGAATTGATCGCACGACCATTTGCCGGACACTTCGGTGCTGGCACTGTTGTTACTGGTCCAATAGTTTCCACATTGCAAGAGGCGCACGCATCCGCGCAAGAGGCGCTATCTGGTTATCGAGCTTTAAGTTACTTAACCGACAGCCCTCGTGTTTTGCCAGCGGCGCATTTGATATCAGCTCGAGTAATCTCTGGTGATACTTCGGCGATTGAGCCGCTAGTGGCGCAACTGCGTTCCAGTTTGCGCGAGGATGTACGCCAAACTCTTGCTTGCTATTTAGAGTCGGCGCCAACTATTGAGAGCTGCGCTCGGATGTTGTTCGTGCACGTCAATACCGTTAGGTACCGCTTGAAGCGAGTCCTGGATGCCACCGGTCTGGACCCATTTGATCCCACCGATGCGCTAACGCTGCGAATTGCCATAATGATGGAGCGAAATAGCCCTAATTTGTAGGTTACCTACAAGAAAATGCCCTAGAATTTAGTGGATCGCGGATAGTTTTAGCGGTTGCCTATACGAGAGACTATACAAGTGCTTGCAGTCGTTGCCCCCGGACAAGGTTCCCAAGTTCCTGGCTTTTTAACCCCTTGGCTGGAACTGCCTAACTTCCAGGATCGTATGAAGTGGCTAGGCACGGTTGCCGGCATTGATCTAATAGCTCATGGCACCACAAGCGATGAGGACACAATTCGCAACACTGCCGTGGCGCAACCCTTGATAGTAAGTGCTGGCATGGTTTCTTTACTTAGCCTATTTCCGCATCCTGGCGAGGCTTATGCAAAAGTTGGAATCGGCGCTGGCCATAGTGTTGGGGAAATTACCGCAGCTGCCGCAGCAAATGTTATTTCCGCCGAGCAAGCCATGGTTCTAGTCCGCGAGCGTGGCAATGCAATGGCGGCCGCTTCTAACGTCACCCCTACTGGAATGTCCGCAGTATTAGGTGGTGAGCGCGAGGAAGTGATTGCCAAGTTGGCACAGCATGGCCTTACGGCAGCAAATGAAAATGGTGCAGGCCAAATTGTTGCAGCTGGAACTTTAGATCAACTTGCCGCTCTCGAAGCTGATCCACCTGCCGGTGCGCGGGTTCGTCCACTTTCTGTTGCTGGCGCGTTCCACACAAAGCACATGGCTCCTGCCGTTGGCATTTTGGCTCAACATGCAAAAGCAATCTCAACTCACGATGCGCGAAGTCGAATTCTTTCCAATGCTGATGGCGCTGTTGTGCAAGATGGTCGCGAAGTCTTGAAGCGACTAGTTACCCAAGTTAGCAATCCAGTTCGCTGGGATCTTTGCATGCAGACCATGCTCGATTTGGGAGTGACTGGGTTAATTGAATTGCCGCCAGCTGGAACTTTAGTTGGGTTAGCAAAGCGCGCAATGCCAGACGTTGAATGCGTTTCGCTAAAGACTCCGGATGACATGCCAGCCGCGCTTGATTTGATTGCCCGTCATGGTACCGAGACTGCGGTAACTGACTCCCCTACTTGGCGTTTAGTAGTTGCGCCGTTTAAGGGAACGATCGAATTTCATGTCAGCGAAGATCCTGGAACTGTACTTAATGGCAAAACTAAAGTTGCCACAATTCGCACCCTGCGCGATGAGTACGAAGTTGAAGCGCCACACGGCGGCACAATCGTGGAATGGCTAGTAACTGATGGTGACCCAGTTAATCCGGGACAGCCACTTCTTCGCCTGCATCCAAAGGCTGGTTCATGATCACATTAAATACGCCAGCTCCGATTGCGCACGCTGGAATTCTTGGTCTTGGTGTGTTTCGTCCAGAGCGCGTGGTTACTAACGATGAGATCTGCCAAAAAATTGATTCCAATGATGAATGGATTCAAGAGCGCTCCGGAATTATTGAGCGTCGCCGTGCTGGTGCTAACGAGCATGTTGTTTCCATGGCAACTGCCGCTGCGCGAAAAGCACTTGCTGATGCTGGTATCACTGCCGAGCAATTAGATCTCGTAATGGTGGCAACCGTTACCCATCGCTACCAAACCCCTTCGGCTTCAGTTGAAGTGGCGGCAGCACTGGGCGCAGTTAATGCAGCGGCCACAGATACTTCAGCTGCCTGCGCTGGCTTTTGCTATGGCCTAGGCATTGCAGATGGCATGATTCGCTCTGGCGTTGCTAAATACATTTTGCTAATCGGCGCTGAAAAGCTTTCCGAGATTGTTGACTTCGAAGACCGCGGTACGGCTTTCTTGTTTGCTGATGGTGCCGGCGCAGTAATTGTTGGTCCAACCGAAGAACAAGGAATTGGTCCTACGATTTGGGGCGCCGATGGCACGCAACTTGACGCGATCATCATGGAACCGGATGTTTTCACCGCAGAGCGAATTGGCAAGACGTCAGTATTAACCATGCAAGGTCAGCAAGTTTTTCGCTGGGCTGTTGGAAAAATGGGCGACGTTTGTTTCCAAGCTATGGCTGCAGCTGGAGTTACAGTAAATGATTTAGCGGCCTTCGTGCCACACCAAGCAAACAATCGCATCACTGATGCATTGATTAAGCAACTAGACCTGCCAGATCATGTTGCAGTCGCACGCGACATTCAGTTTTCAGGTAACACTTCTGCTGCCTCTGTGCCATTAGCCCTTGATCGCCTGCGAGAAAACGGCGAAGTTAAAAGTGGTGATTTGGTTTTGATGGTTGGCTTTGGTGCTGGCCTTGTCCATGCTGCGCAAGTAGCACTCGTCCCATAAGTTTCGAGAGTCGAAAGATTTTCGAATAACGACCCGCACACCGCGGGAAGTCCATTACTAAAGGAGATAACTATGTCGCAGGACATCCTCGCGGGCCTAGCCGAAATCGTAAATGAAGTTGCCGGTATCCCAGCAGAATCAGTAAAGATGGAAAAGTCGTTCGTTGATGACTTAGATGTTGACTCATTGTCAATGGTTGAAGTTGTTATGGCATGTGAAGACAAGTTTGGCGTAACTATTCCAGACACTGAAGTAAAGAACCTAAACACTGTTGCCGATGCAGTTAACTACATCGCCGCGAACAAGGCATAACCAGTTTTGTTGTGGCGGGTAATTAAAAAATTGCCCGCCACATAAAAACTAATTTAAGACTCGCTAGATTTCTATTCATCTTGTTACCCACGAAAGGTCTACAACAATGACCCGTACGGTTGTCGTTACAGGGCTTGGCGCCACTACCCCACTGGGTGGAGACGTTGCCACAACTTGGGACTCGCTACTTGCTGCGCGTTCTGGAATTCATTTACTAGAAGATCCGCGATTTGCTGAGCTGCCAGTTCGAATTGCGGCAACTGCAAAAGTTGATCCTGAAAGTATTCTTGAGCCGCATGAAGTGCGACGCATGGATCGCTCACAACAGTTAGCTCTAATTGCTGCCCGCGAAGCTTGGGCCGATGCTGGCGCACCACGACTGGACCAAGGTCGCCTCGGCGTTGTTGTTGGTTCCGGTGTTGGCGGCGCAATCTCACTTATGGAGCAATACGACATTTTGCGCGAACGCGGGGCCTCCAGAGTGTCGCCTATGACAGTTCCAATGTTGATGCCAAATGGTCCAGCTGCCGTGATTGGGCTAGAACTTGGCGCAATGGCTGGCGTACACACTCCCGTTTCAGCCTGTGCCTCAGGTGCTGAAGCAATCGGTTACGGCGCTGAAATGATTCGCACCGGCCGAGCCGATGTTGTTGTATGCGGTGGCACTGAAGGATGTATTCACCCACTGACAATTGCAGCCTTTGCTGCAATGCGCGCACTTTCAACTTTGCATGACAATGCTGCGGGTGCTTCTCGTCCATTCGATCGTGATCGTGATGGCTTTGTGATGGCTGAAGGCGCAGCAATTGTTGTCTTGGAATCTGAAGAATTCGCTAAAGCTCGTGGCGCAAAAATTTATGCAACTTATGCTGGCCAAGGTATTGCAGCTGATGCCCATCACATTGCCCAACCAGAACCTGAAGGTCGCGGCATTATTTTGGCAATGAACCGTGCATTTGCTGATGCAGACCTTTCGCCAAAAGATGTTTTCCATGTAAGTGCACATGCCACAAGTACGCCGGCTGGCGATGTTGCCGAAGCTAAAGCAATTCGCAAAGTGCTTGGCTCCGCTGCAGATCATGCTCCTGTTACTGCGGTAAAGGGTGCTGCTGGTCACTTACTTGGTGGCGCGGGATCGCTTTCTGCAATCGCTGCCATCTTGGCAATTAAGAACCGGATCGTTCCACCAGTTGGCAACTTAGTAAATTTGGCAGATGGCGTTGATGTAGATGTCGTAATGAACGAGCCGCGCGAACTTCCTGCCGGCGATATTGCTGCCCTTAGTAATTCATTTGGCTTCGGTGGCCATGACATTGTGTTGGCATTCCGGAACTACTCATGAGCGCTGTAATCGATAAAAAGTTGTTGGCGCCTTTGCGTCTAACTTCCCTATTCGATGAAGGCACTTTGGAATATATTGCTAGCCAAGTTGATGGCATTGGCGCTGTGTCTGCTACTGGCAAAATAAATGGTCGTCTTGTTGTGGCATTTGCAAATGATCCCTCGTTTCAAGGTGGCGCTCTTGGCGCTGCTGAAGGCGCAATTATCGTAGCTGCTTATGCGGTAGCGATGAAGGAACAGTGCCCGATCGTTGGCATTTGGCACTCAGGTGGCGCGCGTCTGCAAGAAGGTATCGGCGCACTTAAACCATTTGGTGACATCTTTCGCGTCATGACGCACGCTTCTGGAAAAATTCCACAAGTCTCCGTTGTTCTTGGTCCTGCTGCTGGCGGCGGCGCGTACGGACCAGCACTTACTGACATTGTGATTTTGGGACCTGAGGGAAGAATTTTCGTAACAGGTCCCGACGTTGTTCGTTCCGTAACTGGTGAAGACGTTGACATGTTGCGCTTAGGCGGTCCAGAGCCACATGGCCGGCGAAGTGGTGTGGTGCATGTTGTCAGCCTGACTGAAGAACAAGCCATGGCTGATACTCGAAACATCACTGACTTACTTGGTAATCAAGGAATGCTGGATACTTCAAAAATTAAAGACATTGACATGGGCGCATTATTGCCTGAACAAAGTAATCGGGCTTACGACGCACATCCAATTGTTGAATCTGTAATTGATGCTGGTACTGGAATCGAACTTCATCCCCGCTGGGCGCCAAACATCATCACTACCCTGGGTCGCTTTGGTGGTCGCACTGTTGGTGTGATTGCAAATAACCCACTTCGCTTGGGCGGTTGTTTGGACGCGACATCGGCTGAGAAGAGTGCAAGATTTGTACGAATGTGCGACGCACTTGGCATACCAATGATCGTTATGGTTGACGTTCCGGGTTACTTACCTGGAGTTGGCCAAGAATGGGACGGCGTAGTTCGCCGTGGCGCGAAATTGCTACACGCATTTGCCGAATGCGTAGTTCCACGCATTACTTGTGTAACTCGCAAATCATATGGTGGCGCATACATCGCAATGAACTCCAAGTCACTTGGCGCTACTCGCGTGATGGCTTGGGATGGTGCTGAAGTTGCTGTCATGGGACCACTTGCTGCTATTCGCATTTTGCATCGTCGTAGGTTAGCTGAAGTACCACCAGATCAAAAAGATGCAGTTGAAGCAGAGTTGGCTGAGGAACATAAAATCACAGCTGGCGGTTTGCCTAGGTGTATTGAACTTGGCGCAGTGGATGAAATTGTCGAACCAACAAAAACTCGAACTGCAATTGCTGCTGCGCTAAAAGCTGCAGCTAATCCTGATGGTTCATTTGCGCGCGGTAATCACGGAAATATTCCGCTGTAGTTCTAAAACTATTTCGCCACAAAAAATCTAACCGACTTGATGTAGCCAGCGAACTGGTACGCCTTCACCGGCATACCTGAACGGTTCAAGTTCTCGATCCCACGGACCCCCAATAACTTGGTCCACAGCATCAACGAGTGACGCGCCTTGCGCAGTCGCATTAACTATCGCAGCGCGAAGTTTTTCCTCCGAAATAAAACTCTCTCCGAATACTCCCATCGGACTTCGCCATATTCCGTGCGAAGGAGTGGAAACGAAGCGCTGTCCATCAAAGCCAGCACTTGGTTCTTCGGTAATTTCAAATCGTAAGTTTGGAAACCCGCGAAGTGCTACTGCGATTTTGGCTGACAGATCAGGGGCTCCGACCCAGGAAATTTCACTACGAACTGTGCCGGCAGCTACGGGCTGCGGTACCCATTCCAGATTTACGGGTGTGCCCAATAAGCCGCCCAGAGCCCATTCAATATGTGGGCTTAATGCGCGCGGACTGCTATGAATAAACACAACACCACGCGTGGTTGTCGAACTCGACATTTCTATTCCTCCTGACTTCCTACAAACTGCCTTCCCCGACACGTTGTAGGACTCCAAGGAGTACTTAGGATGAGAATAACCCCATGTGTCACATAAATACCACCTGACCCAGTGATTAATCTGATTAGCTTGCGAAATTCCCAGATTTAATGGGTTTTGGCCTTATTTGTGGTCAATTTTGCCCTGGATTGCCCGCGCCGGCTTTCCCAGAACCGAGCCCCGAATTCAACGGCCAAGGCGTAACCCAGACCCAAGATCGCATCGAAAATGTAGTGCTCGCCGCCAAAAACTAGAGCGAAAGTCATCAA
>JASJMK010000040.1:0-6135 GCA_037619625.1 Actinomycetes bacterium | reverse complement strand
TCTAAAAAGTTAGCTCTTATCGCTACTTGGATCTGAATCTGAATCGTTCTTTGTCTTGTCAGTATCCAGTTCAGACTTAAAGATCTTGATTGACTTTCCTACGCTTTTTGCCGCGTCAGGCAGTCGGCGCGCGCCAAAAAGAACTATCACCAAAAGCAGCAGGATGATGCCTGCAGGTGACTCAAAAATGGCTCGCATTGGTACTCCTGACTTAAGTTTCTCTAACGCTATCGCATGGAGCAGTTTTTGCTATTCCCAGCCCTTAGCGCGTTCGACCAGCCCTTGGATCAAATCTGGCGGGCCGATAGCCCGCATCCGCCCACGGGAAGCCAAAATCATCGAGATTAGCCAATCCCTGGAATACACCTTGAGCTGCACCTCCACAGCGTGCCACATGTATTCCTTGAAACTAACTATGTCCACTTGATCAAGCTGGCCGTAGTAAGCCTTATCCAATACGATAACAGCCAGATAATCTCGCGTTGCCTCTGTCTCTACAGGATCAGCAGGAACTTCCAGGGGTTCATTACTTTGCGTAGCTTCCATAATCCGGTCCAACCGAAAATTGCGCCACGCTTGCGAACTGCGACACCACGCTTGCAAGTAAGTAAAATCGTCACGCACGTAGAGTTGCACCGGATCCACAAGTCGATGTGACACATCATCTTTTGATAACGCTGCATATGAAATTTGAACAGCGTGCTTGTTGGTGATACTTGTTGCCAATACTTCGTGGACATCGCTCGAGATTGGAGTAGTTATCACGCTGATTGGACTTTCCAGACTCGGCAGTAACGATTGAATTTTCGTAATTAATCCAGCAACGATTTGGGAATCAGCCAGATTTGGAAACTGTTCTAGGTAGTGCAAACCACCCAACAAGGTTGCCGCTTCTAAGCTCGTGAACTTAATTGGTCGATCCAACGATTTAGCATCAGATACGAAAATCGATTCAGCGTCTTCGAAATCAATATCTACAAGACCGCCACCATTTTGCGACGGGCCGGTGACGACAAGCTGCCCAATTAATTCAAGGGCGTACTTATCCGTTATCTCAAATTGCGTCGCTACTTGCTGGAGCGATGCACCATTATTTGCGACCATCCAGGGCAGCATTTCGATTAAAAGTTCAAGATCATTTGCCATTATTGTGCACCGACAAAGTTGTGTTCACTACCCGAGTTACGGCTTCGTGCAAAGTCTTAGGCTCTAACACGCGCGTCACATCGCACGAGCTGGCAATCAAACCAACTAGCTGAGAGTCGTGAAAATACGGAATGGTTAGAGTGTCCCAATCTTGGCCAACGACAATTTCAGTTGCAAGTAATCGTAGAGATGCTCCCCGACCCGGCTTAAGCTCGATCCTTGCAGTGAACTTGCCATGGTCGATTACGTCCCAGCGCGCAACGAGCGAGGAAATGTCGAAGTCTTTTGGCATCGGCTCTAATACGTCTTGTTTAGTTTCTGAGATTTCTCCAACGATGCGATCCGTCCGAAAAATTCGAATTTCACCTTTATCTTGATCAAATCCGACCAAGTACCAATGTCCACTGTGAAGCAGTGCGCGCCATGGATCCACTGTTCGCTTTATTGCTGCTGAATCTGCAGTTCCGACATATTCAAATGACACAGTGTGGTTTGCAGCGATAGCTGCAAGAAGTTCGGGTATGTGCTTTCGCCCTTTAGCTAGTGAAATTGGAACGACAGGGAAACTTTCTTGCTCCTGCGCGGAAATCCGCCGGACTGCTTGTTGCGCTGCGGTTCGCTGCTGGGCAGTTTGCCAAGCACTCGCCGCGAGCGCAAGATACGTACGTTCTTGCGAAGACAGACTTACCTCTGGCATCAACCAATCTTTACGATTGATTCGATATCCAACAACATCATCATGGAAAAGATCAACTGGTTTAGTTTCAACTGGGATTGCTAAGTCGCGTAAAGCAGCTTTGTCGCGTTCGAACATGCGCTCGACTGCTTCCTCAGAACCGCTATATCCAGGCACTCGCTCGCGGATTTGCTCACGAGTTAACGGAACTGAAGAATTCAAAAGCACGAAGAGCAAGTTGAGCATGCGCTCGGTACGTGCTCTTGCCATGACTTAAGAAACTGCTAGCAAATCAATAATGAAGACTAGAGTTTTCCCGCCCAAGCGATGTCCACTGCCTGCTGGACCGTACGCCAACTCTGGCGGAATTGTGAGCTTGCGGCGACCGCCAACTTTCATTCCCGGAATACCTTCTTGCCAACCAGCTATGAGTCCGGTAAGTCGAAACTCAATGGACTCACCGCGATCCCAGGATGAATCAAACTGTTCGCCAGTTTCATAATCGATTCCGGCGTAATGCACAGTCACACTTTGACCTGGTTGGGCCTGCGTGCCATCGCCAACTGTGATGTCAGTGATCACTAACTGTGTCGGTGCGGGACCTTCGGGAAAATCAAACTCAGGAGGTTGCATCTCAATCCTTCTCAACTATGAATTACTTATTGGAAACTTACTAGATCAACTACGAAAATCAGAGTCTCCCCTGGTTCGATACCACTTCCAGGAGGTGGGTTCTCGCCATAACCAAGTGAACTTGGGATGACTAGCAATCTGCGGCCACCAACTTGCATTCCGACTAGACCCTCTTGCCAGCCTAAAATTACTTGGCCAAGTGGAAAAGTTGCTGGCTCGCCGCGCGCCCAAGAGGCATCGAACATAATTCCAGTCGCAGCGCCGTAGCCAACATACTGTGCGGTGACCGTAGCGCCAGCTGGCACCTCATCACCCGCTCCAACAATCACATCTGTGACACCTAGCTCAGTTACCGGATCACCTGGTGTAATCACAACAACTGGCTCTGCTGAAATATCGCCGGAAACTTCAACACTTACTGGAGTGCCAGTCAACTCAGGACCTGAACTGGCAACAGGAGTTGGCACAACATCAACCGTCGAGTCAGAGCTGGCGCAGCCGCTAAGTATTAGCGCTGCCGAAATAACAAGAATGGGAATACGAGGAATCATGATCCAATAATACTGTGCAATTGTGACAGCTGCTTATTAGGCGTCTGCACTTTGCATAGATTCAATTAATTTCGCTACTCGCTCATCCACACTTGCAAATGGATCTTTACATAGCACCGTGCGCTGTGATTGATCGTTCATCTTAAGGTGAACCCAATCAACACTTATGTCCTTGCCAGCATTTTGCGCGGCCAAGATGAAGTCGCCTCGGAGTTTTGCCCGAGTAGTTTGTGGTGGCACAGTTTGCGCGGCAATGATTTCTTCATCTGTGGTAACCCGATTAACTCGACCGTTATTTTGGAGCAAGTAAAACAATCCACGGGACTGAGTAATGTCGTGATAAGCCAAGTCCAGTTGCGCAACTCTTGGTGAATCGAGCTCTAGGTTGTTCTTAGCTCGGTAAGTATCTAATAGTTGCTTCTTAATCGCCCAATCGATGTCTTGCGAAATAAGTGCATAGTTGGACGTCTGGATTGCGGTAAGGGTTCGCTCCCAGAGTTCTAGGGCAATCTCATGCTCCCGAGTTACATTCATGTCACCTGTTGCGACGTACTCCTTTACCATTTCAAGATATGCCCACTGCATGTCAAGGGCAGTCATCGTGGTTCCAGAATTTAGCGTTACCGTGGCCAGTCCGGTGATGTCATGAGAAACATCACGAATTGCACGGATCGGATTGTCGAGCGTGAAGTCGCGCTTTAAGTTACCAGTTTCAAGAAGTCGTAAAACAAAATCCATCGATACAACTTTGAGGAGCGTTGTCATCTCCGACATGTTTGAGTCCCCAACAATAACGTGCAGCCGGCGAAATGCCTCGGAGTCTGCATGCGGCTCATCGCGAGTGTTAATGATCGGCCGAGATCGAGTTGTTGCGCTCGAGACCCCTTCCCACATGTGGTCAGCGCGCTGCGAGAGGGAATAAATAGTGCCGCGTGGAGTAGTTAGAACTTTTCCAGCACCGCAAATCAATTGCCGCGTGATTAAAAAAGGCAACAAACTCTCGATCTGCTCGAGATAGTCTTGGCGACGCTTTATTAAAAAGTTTTCGTGACAGCCGTACGAGTTGCCACCGGAGTCAGTGTTGTTCTTGAAGAGGTAAATCTCTCCTTCAATTCCCTCTTCGGCAAGGCGTTCTTGCGCATCAATTATCAACTCTTCGAGGATGCGCTCACCAGCTTTGTCTTGAACTATCAAGTCATGAAAATCGTCACATTCAGCGGTTGCGTATTCTGGATGGCTTCCAACGTCTAAATAAAGACGTGCCCCATTTGGTAAGAACACATTGGAACTTCGACCCCAGGAAACGACTCGTTTAAAAAGATAGCGCGCTACTTCATCTGGAGTTAGACGACGCTGGCCCTGGAAAGTGCAAGTAACACCAAATTCAGTTTCAATTCCAAAAATGCGTTTATCCAACTTGCCACTTGTCACTTACTGGCCACCCTTTTGCACGAAACCTTTAACAAACTCTTCGGCATTTTCTTCAAGTACTAAATCAATGGCATCTAGCAAGTCAGATACATCCATGGCTGATGCAGCGGCGGTGGGTAGCGGTGCTAAGTCCTCACCCTGGTCCCGCTCGGAACCGCCTCGAACGAATTCGCGTTCACTCATAGTTCCTCGATTCCTGTTGTGCCTAGTTATAAGAGTATTCCACTGGTTCCAGTCCCATGCTGAAGGATCTTTTAGCGATTAGTCGACCGACAAATGTCTCGGCTCCAGATTTGCTAACAATTCACTGGCATCTTCACTTCTGGCAAATAGTGCCTCCGAAGTTAGCCTTATTCCGCCTCGGGCATCTGGCGTTGACACCCGTTTCAGTGGCGTATCAGGCCCCAAATCAAAAATCACCGAATCCCATGAAGCCGCAGCAATTTGATTGCAATATTTGGAGATACAAGATCCGCGAAAATATGCCCGAGTATCTAGTGGCGGATTGGCAACTGCCTGCGCAATCTGCTCCTCGGAAAACATCACATCCACTTTGCCCTTTTGCTGCAAGATCAAACTGATTCCCTTTTCCGGACGCAAATCTGCAAACTGAATGTCAATTGCAGCTAACCGCGAATCACTCCAAAGCAATTGGTCACGATTGCGGTAACCATTTAGGACTGACAGCTTTGTGATCCAATCCACTTCGTTAACCAGTGACATCGGGTTAGTTTCCAAAGATTCAAGAATTCTCCCCCAGTGTGCAACGACATCATGAGCCATCTCATCTTGTTCGCCCGTAGCGGCTAGGAAAGCGACTGCACTTGCTTGGTAATGTTTCTGGATTTCAATTGCAGATAGCTCAGAACCATCACGCATACGCTGTTTAGTCTTTAACTCATAGTCATGACTTACTAAATGCATCGACGTTACTGGGTCGTAAAGCTCGAAATCCAAGGCCAGGAACCCAGCCTCGATCATGCTCAGCACAATCGCAGTAGTTCCCATCTTTAAATAAGTTGCGCGATGCGACATGTTTGCATCGCCGATGATGACGTGCAATCTGCGAAATTTATCTGGATCCGCATGGGGCTCATCACGTGTGTTTATGATTGGCCGACGAAGTGTGGTCTCTAACCCAACTTGCGCCTCAAAGAAATCTGCTCGTTGCGAGATTTGGAAACCGGGTTCAATTTCGTCTTGTCCGATACCAACGCGCCCAGCGCCGGCAAAAATGCATCTAGTGACGAAGAACGGTGTAAGAAATTTGATCAAGTCTGTGAAAGGAACATCGCGTTGCACTTGGTAATTCTCGTGAGTGCCGTAACTAACTCCCTTACCGTCTGTGTTGTTTTTATAGACGGTAAGCAATTCTCCAGTTAACGTGCTGGCTAACCGAGCACTCTTTTCGATAATTCGATCGCCTGCCAGATCCCAAAGCGCCGCGTCATATGGATTGGTTACTTCGGGTGAAGCGTATTCGGGATGGGCATGATCTACGTAATACCGAGCGCCATTTGGCAGAACTAAGTTTGCTAAGCCGTAATCGTCGTCAGTTAACTGACTTGGATCAGCTTCGGCGCGACTCATATCAAAGCCGCGTGCATCACGAAGTGGGGACTCAACGTCATAATCCCAACGCATCCGACGCAACCTGTCAGGCATTACCACGTTGCCATAGGCATTCACGACTTGGCT
>JASJMK010000039.1:0-4633 GCA_037619625.1 Actinomycetes bacterium | reverse complement strand
GTATCGGGAGCACGTTTTTTCAGGAGGTAAGTCATGGCTGATCTTTCAAGATTGCCTGGACCAAATGCAGATTTCTGGGATTGGCAACTGGACTCTGCCTGTCGCGGTTTGGACTCTGATATTTTTTACCACCCAGATGGCGAGCGCGGTTCGGCTCGGGAACGACGAGTATCCACTGCCAAAGCGATTTGTGCTGCTTGCCCAGTAATGGCGCAATGTCGAGCCCACGCGCTAAAAACCAAAGAGCCTTATGGCGTTTGGGGCGGACTTGGCGAAGAAGATCGCGAAGTCATCTACGCACAGCAAGCCAGCAAAATCCGTCTGTCTTCTTGACACTTTTGAAAAAAATAACGGCCCCAGAGTAAATCTGAGGCCGTTTTTTTTACTAGTTAATAATTACGGCTCTTAATGCGTGTGTCCGGCGTGACCGTGACCCGCTGCATCTGCTGGAGCTTTTTCTTTCTTTTCCACAACAAGTGCTTCTGTCGTCAAAAGCATTCCTGCGATTGAGGCGGCATTTTCAAGTGCGGAACGAGTTACTTTTACTGGATCGATAACGCCTTGGGCAACTAGATCGCCATACTCGCCAGTAGCTGCGTTAATTCCCTGACCTTGACCAAGTTCGCGAACTCGATCAACGACAACGTAGCCCTCAAGACCAGCATTTTCAGCAATCCAGCGAAGTGGCTCAACAACTCCGCGACGAACAATCTGAACGCCAATTGCTTGATCGCCAGTTAGTCCAAGATCGCCAATTAGAACTGCAGAGGCATGAATCAATGCAGATCCACCGCCGGAAACGATACCTTCTTCGATCGCAGCGCGGGTTGCCGAAACTGCATCTTCAATCCGGTGCTTCTTTTCCTTAAGTTCAACTTCAGTGTGAGCGCCAACCTTGATGACGCAAACGCCACCAGAAAGTTTTGCTAACCGCTCCGAAAGCTTTTCTTTATCCCAATCGGAATCTGAATTTTCAATCTCGCGCTTGATCTGGCTAACCCGATCATTTACTGCAGCAGTATCGCCGCCGCCATCCACGATCGTGGTGTTGTCTTTAGTGGAAACTACGCGTCGCGCTGAACCCAAAACTTCAAGACCAACTTGATCAATCTTTAGGCCGACATCAGCAGACACAACCTGAGCTCCAGTAAGGATTGCGATGTCTTCCAAGATTGATTTACGGCGATCACCAAACGCTGGCGCCTTGATTGCCACGCTTGAGAAAGTCCCACGAATTCGGTTCACCACAAGAGTTGAAAGCGCTTCGCCATCAACATCTTCAGCAATGATCACAAGTGGCTTGCTAGCTGCGGAGACTTTTTCCAAAATTGGAAGAAGATCAGAAACGCTAGAAATTTTTCCCTGCAATAAAAGAATCGCTGGATTGTCGAGAACAGCTTCCATGCGATCAGCATCTGTTACGAAGTAGGGCGAAATGTAACCCTTATCGAATTGCATACCTTCAGTGAATTCCAATTCCATTGCGGTGGTACTGGATTCTTCAACCGAGATGACACCATCTTTGCCAACTTTGTCGAATGCTTCAGCAATCATGTCGCCGATTACTTTGTCACGAGAACTAATTGAGGCAACTTGCGAAATACCTTCTTTGCCATCAACTGGACGGGCTTGCTTCAATAATTCTTCGTTGACTGCTTTTACTGCTGCATCGATTCCGCGCTTAAGTTCAACGGGAGCGCCGCCAGCTGCAACTACTTTTAGTCCTTCGCGCACAAGTGCCTGGGCTAATACGGTCGCAGTAGTTGTTCCGTCACCGGCAACGTCGTTTGTTTTGGTGGCAACTTCTTTAGCCAGTTGCGCACCAAGGTTTTCGTAAGAGTCTTCAAGTTCAATTTCGCGCGCGATAGTCACACCATCGTTTGTGATAGTTGGCGCACCCCAAGCTTTGCTAATGACAACGTTGCGACCTTTTGGTCCAAGTGTTACTTTCACTGCATCAGCTAGGGCGTTAACGCCACGTTCTAATGCGCGACGAGCTTCTTCGTCGAATTCAACGGTCTTTGCCATTTTGTATTTCTCCAATTTTTTATGTGACCACTAACTAGTGGCCGGTAGTTCTATGTGCTGCGCAGCGGCAACCAAAACTTACAGATTGTGATTAACGCCCCGACTGTTTGGCCGGGGCGTTATCGCAAATTTCTTACTTCTCGACGATTGCAAGAATGTCGCGGGCGCCAAGTAACAAGTACTCAACACCGTTGTACTTAACTTCAGTGCCGCCGTACTTGGAGTAGATGACTACGTCGCCGACTTTGACGTCAAGCGGAATGCGCTTGTCGCCATGTTCGTCGAAACGACCTGGCCCTACTGCAACAACTTTGCCTTCTTGTGGCTTTTCTTTCGCAGTATCTGGGATTACCAAACCGGAAGCGGTAGTCTGCTCGGCTTCTAGTGACTGAACGAGGATGCGATCCTCAAGTGGCTTAATGTTGACCGACACGTCGTGTCTCCTGATTATTTCTCGATTTGAATTAGCACCCGAGGCTTTAGAGTGCTAACTCCAAATCTAAGCAGTTATTGACTTTAGGTCAATTTGAGACCAGTTAGGCACCAATTTCAAGGCCTAGGAAATCCTTAACTTCGAGCCGCTCGGTTGGCCCAAACCAGAGCATTTCATCAGGTTCTTGGGGGCTACTGGCGAAAATGGCCCGAATTAGGCTCTGATTAATGACTTGGGTCAAAGTTACTTCCCCGCCATCGCCCGCTTGCGCTGTAGCCATTGCTTCCACCACTAAAACTATGGGTTTACCTGAACCAGCAATTTCCAAGATTTGGGCTTCGAGCACTTCGTCATCTTGATCCGCTTGCCCCTGGGCAAATCCTGCTGTTACTGAATATCCAGTGACAGCTTCAAGGCTGCCCGTTTGATCAAATGACAAAAAAGCCTCGATGGAACAGGGAACCCAAACTCGCATAGGTCCATTGTTGCCTATTAATAGGTAGGTGTCAGGATGTAGTCATGGATGCAATCACACAAGTTCCCGTTCCTTACAACGAGCCGATCGGCACATTTGCCCCTGGCACCCCAGAACGCGCTGGACTAGAACAGGGTCTCAAAGACTTAGTTGCTACTCAGCACGAACTGCCAAACATTATCGGCGGTAAGCGAGTCATGGCAACGGGTGAAAAAATCGAGGTTCGCAGCCCACACGAACACGCTCGCGTACTTGGCGTGACTGGTAACTCAACTCATAGCGACGCAACCAGCGCGATTGCTGCTGCAAAAGCTGCTGCGCCGATGTGGCGCGACCTGCCATTTGATGAACGAGCTGCTGTCATATTGCGCGCAGCAGATTTATTGTCTGGGCCGTGGCGAAATAAAATTTTGGCCGCAACTGTTTGGGGTCAATCCAAGACTGCCTACCAAGCCGAGATTGATTCAACTTGTGAGCTAATAGATTTTTGGCGATTCAACGTGCATTTCGCGCGCCAGATTTTACAAGAACAACCCGTTTCATCTCCGGGTGTTTGGAACCGAACTGACCATCGCTCACTAGAGGGTTTTGTTTATGCCATCACACCGTTTAACTTCACTGCGATAGCAGGAAACTTACCAACTGCGCCAGCGCTCATGGGCAACACTGTGGTGTGGAAGCCATCACCAACTCAACAAGTTGCAGCGTCCATGACTATGGATTTGTTAATGGCTGCTGGATTGCCACCAGGTGTAATCAACATGGTGACTGGCGATGGCATTGCAGTTTCCGATGTCGCGCTTGCTGATCCTGATCTTGCCGGTATTCACTTCACTGGATCCACTCCAGTATTCCAACACCTCTGGAAAACTGTCGGCAACAATATTGAAAACTACAAGACTTACCCGCGCCTAGTTGGTGAAACCGGTGGCAAGGACTTTATTTTTGCTCATCCATCAGCCGAATATCGAACATTAATTACTGCGATGATTCGTGGCTCCTTTGAATTTCAGGGTCAAAAGTGCTCTGCTGCCTCGCGGGCTTATGTGCCGCGCCGTATTTGGAATGCAATCAAGGACGAGTTCTTAGCTGAAGTTGAAGGCATCAAACAAGGTCACGCATCTGACTTTAGTAACTTCATGACGGCAGTTATTGATGAAAAAGCATTTAAGCGAGTCAGTAGTGCAATCGATCGCGCGCATGCGGATAAGACAATCGAAGTTGCTGCGGGCGGAAAGTATGACAGCAGCGAAGGCTGGTTTATTCGTCCAACTGTGCTCGTAGGAACCGACCCGACTTCGGAATTCTTCACTGACGAATACTTTGGTCCAGTTCTTGCCATCTACGTGTACGAAGACAACGACTGGCGAGCTACTTTGGCTCAAATGGAAAGCGTGGCAAAGTACGCGCTCACCGGCGCAATAATTGCCCAAGATCGCAACGCCATCACCGAAATGTCTGAGGCACTGCGCTTTGCAGCCGGAAATTTCTACATCAATGACAAGCCAACTGGCGCAGTTGTTGGTCAGCAACCATTTGGTGGTGGCAGAGCTTCTGGAACTAATGACAAAGCTGGCGCTGCCATTAACTTGATGCGCTGGACCAGTGATCGCAGCATCAAGGAAACCATGGTGCCAGCCCAGAATTACCAATACCCATTTATGGGATAACCAGCCAGGATGCGCTAATGACTGCTG
>JASJMK010000038.1:0-5646 GCA_037619625.1 Actinomycetes bacterium | reverse complement strand
GCAGGGAAAATGCGGCGATCTGCCAAGCGACGATCAAGCTTAAGTTCCATGTTGCCAGTTCCCTTAAATTCTTCGAAGATAACTTCGTCCATTCGAGATCCGGTATCAACAAGTGCAGTTGCCAAAATCGTTAGCGAACCGCCCTCTTCAATGTTTCGGGCGGCACCGAAGAATTTCTTAGGTGGGTAAAGCGCTGCGGAATCAACACCACCAGAGAGAATACGACCAGAAGCTGGAGCCGAAAGGTTGTAAGCACGACCTAAACGTGTCATCGAGTCAAGCAAGACAACTACGTCGTGGCCCATTTCAACTAAACGCTTAGCGCGCTCAATTGCAAGTTCAGCAATTGTGGTGTGATCTTCTGCAGGACGATCAAAAGTTGAAGCAATAACTTCACCCTTAACTGAGCGCTGCATGTCAGTAACTTCTTCTGGACGCTCATCAACAAGAACAACCATCAAGTGAACTTCTGGATTGTTTTCTGCAATCGCGTTTGCAATGTTCTGCAGAATCATGGTCTTACCGGCCTTTGGCGGGGAAACGATTAGACCGCGCTGGCCTTTACCAATCGGTGCAACCAAGTCAATTACGCGAGTTACTAAGTTATTTGGAACAGTTTCAAGCCGTAACCGATCCTGCGGGTAAAGCGGGGTCAACTTACCAAAATCAACGCGCTTGATTGCCTCATCTGGTTCAAGGCCATTGATCGATTCAATGCGAACAAGTGGGTTAAATTTTTGTGGCCGATCACCTTCGCGTGGCTGCTTAACTTGACCAGTTACAGCGTCACCCTTGCGAAGTGAGAAGCGCTTTACTAGGCCCATTGAAACGTAAACATCGTTTGGACCTGGCAAGTAACCCGAGGTTCGAACGAATGCATAGTTATCAAGAATGTCTATGATTCCAGCTACTGGAAGTAGTACATCATCATCAGAAACTTCTAAGTCGTAATCGCGATCGCCCCCACGTGGACTGCGTGTGTTGCGACTATTCCGGTCATTGCGATCACGGCCGCGACGGTTGCGATTGTTGCGATCATTACGATCGCCACGGTCATTGCGATCGCCCCGGTCGCCAGAATCATTATTATCGCTGTCGTTGTTGTTGTCGTTATTGCGAGGTGCACGGTCTTCGCGAGGTGCACGGTCTTCGCGAGGTGCACGGTCTTCGCGAGGTGCACGGTCTTCCCGAGGTGCACGGTCTTCCCGAGGTGCACGATCTTCGCGAGGTGCACGGTCTTCGCGGGTTTTGGAATCAGTTGCAGCTCCAGCGGGACGGGAAGCCGAACGAGAGCCTCTACCGCCGCCTTGCTTGGCGCCAATCGCCGATACTAGTTCGGCTTTTCGCATTCCTGCTGAGCCGTCAATTCCAAGTCCGGCGGCCATTGCCTTTAGTTCTGGAAGTAGTTTGGTCGCTAAACCATTGTCTTTAGCACTTGTCTCGGTCACTTATGTGTCCCTTTGTTTTGAGTAGTTAGAATTACGTAATTTTTTATCCAGCAGTAATGCGCGAGCGTTTCGCTAAAATTTTGCGGGATGTCCGGCGAAAGAAATTCAACCGATGGGAAAACACTAGCAGGTAGATTCGACAACTGCGAAATTTCGGGGCTGGAAACCCTAGTTTTCGTTGGTTTCCTGATCTGACTTACTCTCCCCCGAATCCAAAACTTCAGTCGTAGCGCCCAGGTCAGCCACCGTTACTGGGGCGCTGGTAAACCCAGATTTTGCAATGATTTCTGCTGCTTTAGCAACCTGATCAGATGTTGTTAGCGCAATAATTGTTGGCCCCGCGCCACTTATGCAGGCCGCAATGCCAACTTCCCGAAGCTGCCCAATAAGTTCCATCGACTCAGGGTAAGCAGCTGCCCGAAATGGCTGATGCAATTTATCCTGGGTTGCTTCAAGTAAAAAATCTGGATTACCGATCATGGCCGCAATTAAAAGCGCTGAGCGCCCAGCATTGAAGGCGGCATCAACGTGCGCAATAGTTTCTGGAATCAAACCACGTGCTTTATGGGTATCAAGTTCGGTTTGTGGGATTCCTAGGACTGGAAAAATATCCTCATGAACATTCATGGAAACGCTGTTTGCTTTGTTGTCTGATTCCAGCCATGCAATAGTCAACGCACCGAGCAGGCAGGCCGCAACATTGTCTGGATGCCCTTCGATCGCATTTGCCATCTGGAGCAATTCATCTTCGCTGGCACGGGCGTAAGTTAACTCACTGGCCAGAACTAAACCGGCCACAATCGCTGCGGCGCTGGAACCTAATCCCCTACCTTGCGGGATTGCGTTTTTACATTCAATGTGAAGTCCAGTTACTTCGGTGCCAAATGCTTTACAGGCATCAATAATTGTTTTTGCGATCAGATGTGTTTCATCAGTTGGAAGTTTGCCAGCACCTTGGCCAACAATATCTACCGTCACTTTGTTATCGTCAGTAAAAGTTGCAGTTACGAAGTCGCGGATTTCTAGAGCGAGGCCAAGTGCGTCATAGCCAGGTCCAAGGTTTGCACTCGTTGCCGGAACGGATACGGAAACTTTGCGTGACATCAGGCAAGACCCAATACAGCGGCGGCGGCCTTAACATCAACTGGAACCAGGACTGGATCTCGTGAATCTTCCAGCGCCCATTGGGTATCTTTTAGTCCGTTTCCAGTGACCGTACAAACAATTGTTGATCCGGCATCAACTAATCCACGCTGGGCCTGCTGCAAAAGTCCAGCAACCGATGCTGCGCTTGATGGTTCCACGAAGAAACCTTCTTTATCGGCCAACATTCGGTATGCATCCAAAATCTGTTCATCAGTTACTGCGTCAATTAAGCCGCCTGAATCATCGCGGGCTGCGATTGCTAAATCCCAAGACGCTGGCTTGCCAATCCGAATGGCAGTTGCGATAGTTTCTGGCTTCGCAATTGGGTGACCTGCCACGAAAGGCGCAGCTCCTGCAGCCTGGAAGCCCCACATCTGTGGCCGCTTAGTTGCAATCTTGTCTTGGTAATACTCAGTAAAGCCCATCCAATACGCGGAAATATTTCCAGCATTTCCTACCGGTAAGCAATGAATATCCGGGGCATCGCCCAATGCATCAACTATTTCGAAAGCTGCAGTTTTCTGACCCTGCAATCTGGCTGGGTTGACTGAATTTACTAATGAAATTGGATAGTCCTGGCCAAGTCCTCGGGCTATGTCCAGGCAATCATCAAAATTTCCATCAACCTGCAGGATTGTGGCGCCATGAATTACCGCTTGGGCAAGCTTTCCCATTGCAATTTTTCCCTGCGGAACAAGAACTGCACATTTCATTCCAGCTTTAGTTGCGTACGCAGCTGCTGATGCGCTGGTATTTCCAGTGGAAGCACAAACTACGGCAGTAGCGCCATTTCGAGCAGCGTCCGTGATTGCCATTGTCATCCCGCGATCCTTAAATGAACCAGTCGGATTCATGCCTTCAACTTTTAAGTAGACCTTGGCGCCAGTTGCTTCCGACAATGTGCAGGCATAAACCAGCGGTGTGCCACCTTCACCTAAAGAAATGACTATGTCATTAGGAGAAATCGGCAACCGGTCACGGTATTCCTCGATAACCCCGCGCCAAATGTGAGGCATTATTAAGCTCCTGCACCTTCGACTCGCATTACACCAAGTACTTCTCGAACAGCTTTCATGTTTTCTAAAGCATCAACAGTCGCGCGCAATCGTGACTCTGGTGCTTGGTGAGTCCGGATGATCAAACTAGCAGCGTCACCTTCACCATCTTGGCGAACCGCCTGAATTGACACATCATGCTTTGCAAATTCATTCGAGATGGCGGCGAGTACACCTGACTCATCTGCGACTTTCAGGTTCAAATAATAGGAAGTCTTGGCCTCACCTATTGGTCGTAACTCTAAATCTGCATAGATACTTTGCGCAGGGCCTAACGATCCAGCTAACCGATTTCGAGCAGCTGCAACTATGTCGCCAACTACCGAACTTGCAGTAGGTGCGCCACCTGCGCCACGACCGTAAAACATAACTTCGCCCGCGGAATGTGCTTCAACGAAGACGGCATTGAAGGCATCTCGAACACTTGCTAATGGATGAGTTGCTGGAATCATCGAAGGGTGCACGCGCACGATAATTCCTTTTTCATCGTCAGTAAGTTCCGCAATTGCAAGTAACTTGATTACATACCCGAGAGACTTTGCAGCCGCGATGTCATCAGCAGTGACTTTAGTCATTCCTTCACGGTAAACATCTTCAGCGGTAACGTTCGTATGAAAAGCCAACCCAGCAAGAATTGCAGCCTTAGCTGCGCTATCAAATCCTTCAACGTCCGCAGTTGGATCTGATTCGGCGTAACCCAAATCTTGCGCTTCCTTGAGTACTGTTTCATAAGCTGCGCCATCGTTGTACATCTTGCTCAAAATAAAGTTAGTTGTGCCATTTACGATTCCAAGAATTTTTGTTACTTTATCGCCAGATAAAGATTCGCGTAACGGGCGAAGTAATGGAATTGCGCCGGCAACTGCGCCTTCGTAATACAAATCAACGCCAGCATCTTCGGCAAGTTTGTGTAGGTGCGCGCCGTGGGCAGCCAGCAATGCTTTGTTTGCAGTAACGACTGATGAACCATGCGCAATTGCGGATTCAATCAAAGTTTTTGCGGGCTCAATGCCACCGATTACTTCGATTACAATATCTGCGCCGGAGGCGGCAAGTGCGGCCGCATCAGTAGTTAGCAAACTTGGATCAACACCAGGTCGTGGTTTGGAGATGTCTTGGACTGCGACGCCGATCAACTTCAGGTCACTGCCAATACGCGCCGTTAAATCTGCTGAACTTTCGGAAAGCAAATGAGCAACACTGGCCCCAACAGTTCCACCACCTAGAAGCGCAACAGTGATTGGGGAACTCATGTTTTCTCCTTATTAATGCAGTATTAATACAGCGCCGAAACAATTGGCTAGGTTAGCCTTGGCAAAGCCCTCTAAGTCTGGCAGAAAGCGCGGAATCTAGCCAAATAAGTCACTTCTCTGGAACTAATTGATTCCTGGGTCCGTTGCCAGCACGTCCGCTATGGATTCTCGGCGAAGAAGTACTTGCGATACCCCACTTGCCACACTCACTACGGCTGGGCGAGGAATGTGGTTGTAGTTGCTGGCCATTGATCTGCAATATGCGCCAGTTGCCGCTACCGCCACCAGATCTCCAGGTCGGATGTCTGCTGGCAACTCACAATCTCGAACAACAATGTCACCAGTTTCGCAATGTTTTCCAACCACTCGAGAAATTACCTGCAAATCGCCAGGTGTTCGGTTAGCCAAACTCACGCTGTATTGCGCGTCATATAAAGCGGTACGAATGTTGTCGCTCATGCCACCATCAACTGAAATGTAGTGACGAACCATCCCGCTATCAAGTACTACTGGCTTAACAGTTCCAACTTCATAAACTGTGATTCCAGGATTTCCAATAATTGCTCGCCCTGGTTCCACACTGATATGCGGAATTGGTAACTTTACGCGGGCGCATTGAGTTCTGACTATATCTAATATGGACTTTGCCATTTCAAATACTTCCAACGGATCATCGCCATCAACATAAGCGATACCCATGCCGCCACCAACGTCGAGCTCACTCACCGAGATTCCATGAACGTC
>JASJMK010000037.1:0-11171 GCA_037619625.1 Actinomycetes bacterium | reverse complement strand
AACTTGTTTGGCCGGCAAAGAAATTCGAACTTCTCCCTCGACTCCAACAGTGTCGGCAGTGGCGATGCCAATTAAAGTGTCAGCCAAAGTGTCATCGTTATTAATTATCGTCATAAGGATGCTGGCGCGAGTTGGATCCGCGGGATCAACAACGACAGTAGCGCTGCGAATTTGAAGCGAACCAACATCGACACTTCGACCATTTCCGGAGTCGCGCTGGGTGTTAGTTGCAGCATCAAAACCAGCTGCGCAACCGCTGGTTAACAGGGTGGCGGCGCTTAAAACAATGGCGCATGCGAAGTGCTTACGTGACATAAGTGAGGTCCTCTTTTGCGAGAATTACAGGTTTTGGGTGGTTGTAGTTACCAGCCTACTTGCGATGAAAATGCAGAAGTACCTCACGTCAGCCTCACCCGACAAATTATGGAGTAAGGAAAATGGGCTAAAAATCCCATAGTTTATTGGGTTTTTGTGGCAATATTACGGCGTGTCGCATGGTAAACTAGGTCCTCAGGTAATCAAAGGATCAATAAAAATGGCTTATAAAGTCGGGGAAACCGTCGTTTACCCACACCATGGCGCAGCAGACATCATTTCTAAAGAAAAACGAACTATAAAAGGTGAAGTACGCGAGTACTTAGTTCTTAAAGTTCATCAGAGTGATCTGACAGTTAGAGTTCCAGCCGACAATGTTGACTTAGTCGGCGTGCGAGATGTGACGAGTCAAGCTGGTCTAGAAAAGGTCTATGGCGTTCTACGCATGCCTTACGTAGAAGATCCAGCCAACTGGTCTCGACGATTTAAAGCCAACACTGAAAAGCTTTCTTCCGGAGATGTAATTAAAGTCGCTGAAGTCGTCCGCGACTTATGGCGCCGTTCGCAAAAGAAGCCCTTATCAACTGGTGAAAAGAGCATGCTTGCCCGTGCACGGACACAGTTGATAAGCGAGATTGCACTGGCGGAAAAAACTGACGAAGTACGAGCTGGCGAAACTCTTGACGAGGTTCTAGCTTCCTAATGTCAAAAGCTGCTGCTGGAAGAGTAGCGGCAATTATTCCTGCCGCTGGATTAGGGGTTCGCTTAGGTGCGGATATTCCGAAAGCATTTCTGGAATTAGGTGGACTGTCTTTATTAACACGCAGTGCGCACGCAATGAGTGCAGTTGCTGATGTAATTATCGCCTCGGTGCCCGAAGATGCACTTGCGCAAGCAAGCCTCCAGCTTGCTGAAGTTGACGCCGAGATTCACATTGTTGCCGGTGGCGTGCATCGCCAAGAATCTGTTGCAATGGCACTTCGTAAAGTTCCACAAGATGTCACCATAGTTTTAGTGCACGACGCCGCGCGCCCACTTGTGCCAATAAAAGTTGCACAAGATGTCGTGGCTGCGATTAGGAACGGCGCAAAGGCCGTAATTCCAGTTTTACCTCTGGTAGACACAATTAAGCGAGTCAATAACAAAGGCATTGCAATAGAGACGGTAGATCGAAATCAATTGCGCCGAGTCCAGACACCACAGGGATTTGATCGGGCGACGTTAGACCTGGCTTATGAAGATCCAGCTGTAGTAGCAACCGACGATGCCGCTTTAATGGATGCCCTAGGAATAGTGGTTGAAACAGTTGCCGGTGACGAGCGAGGCTTGAAGATAACAACAATGGACGATGTTAGATATGCCATAAGTTTTTTGGAGGATTCACATGAGTGACATTCGGGTTGGTAACGGCGTTGATGTTCATCCGTTGGTTTCTGGAATACCAATGCGTTTGGCTTGCTTAGAGTGGCCCGAAGAAACTAAAGGTTGCGCGGGACATTCAAATGGCGATGTCGCTGCGCACGCTACTTGTGACGCCATCCT
Source organism: Actinomycetes bacterium (assembly GCA_037619625.1). GTDB lineage: Bacteria > Actinomycetota > Actinomycetes > S36-B12 > UBA5976 > UBA5976. The sequence continues at coordinate 9,314 of JASJMK010000037.1, read as the reverse complement.
GGCCGCAGCTGGTTTAGGTGATTTGGGTTCGGTTTTTGGTACCAATGACCCTAAGTGGGCTGGCGCCTCCGGCGAGGCATTGCTTTTGGAAGTTAATCGACTAATTAGCGAAGCTGGTTGGCGCATTATTAATGTCAGCGTTCAGGTCATTGCTAATTCACCAAAAATTGGTTCTCGCAGAGCTGAAGCCCAAGATGCCATGTCGAAAGCACTTTCCGGTGCGCCAGTATCGGTGGCAGGCACTACAACAGATGGCCTAGGACTTACTGGCCGAGGTGAGGGCGTTGCAGCGCTGGCTTGCGCATTATTAGAACGAACTCCAGATCGGTAACCTTGACCCGTGCGACTTTATGACACTGCGACTCGAGCAGTCCGAGACTTCACCCCGTTAATCGACGGCAAGGTGTCGATGTACGTATGTGGCGCCACGGTTCAATCTGCTCCTCACGTTGGACATATTCGTTCTGGCGTGGCCTTTGATGTCTTGGCGCGCTGGTTAGGCACAAACGGATATGAAGTCACATTGGTTCGCAATGTGACAGACATAGATGACAAGATTTTGGCAAAAGAGTCTGTAGAAAATCGTCCTTGGTGGGCAGTGTCTGCGCATTACGAACGCGAATTCCAAAATGCCTACAGCATTCTGGGCTGCACCCCGCCGACAGTTGAGCCGCGGGCAACTGGTCACATCACTCAAATGATTGAACTCATGCAAACTCTGATTGAGCGTGGTCATGCTTACGAAGCCGCTGGTGATGTTTACTTTGAGGTTCGTTCGTTTGCCGACTACGGAAAACTTTCCGGACAAAAAATTGATGACTTACTTCCAGCTGGTGACTCGGAAGGTGATTCTCGTAAAAAGGATCCACGAGACTTCGCACTTTGGAAAGCCGCGAAACCAGGTGAACCATCGTGGCCAACCCCTTGGGGAAATGGTCGACCAGGTTGGCACATTGAATGCTCGGCTATGGCCCACGCATATTTAGGAGATGCCTTCGATATTCATGGCGGTGGACTTGATTTAGTTTTTCCACACCATGAAAACGAAGTTGCCCAATCTAAAGCTGCTGGACAAGACTTTGCCAACTTCTGGTTACACAATGCGTGGGTAACAACTGCGGGCGAAAAAATGTCCAAGTCACTGGGTAACTCGTTAGTGGTAACTGAAGTAGTCAAACGAGTTCGACCAATTGAATTGCGGTGGTACTTAGCAAGTGCGCACTATCGCAGCAATTTAGAGTTTTCCGATAGTTCGTTGCAGGAATCGGCAGTAGCATTCCAGCGCATTGAAAATTTTGTGATGCGCGCACATTCAATAGTTGGTGAAGTTGATCTCAAAAGCACTCCAATGTGCGCTGACTTTGAAATCGCCATGAACGAGGACTTAAATGTTCCGGCTGCGCTGGCTGCGCTTCACGAAGTTGTTGGCGAAGGAAATACTTTGTTAGCCAATAAAGCCAAGGCAACTGCGATTACCGGGGCGCTGGCCTCAGTTCGCAAGATGCTTGACATTCTTGGCGTTGATCCACTTTCAGAGACATGGAATCAATCGGGTAAAAATACTGAAAATCTTGAGACTGCTCTGGATTATTTTGTGCAGCAAGCAATTGCAGTTCGAACGGCAGCTAAAGAGAATAAATCCTTTGAAGCAGCGGATGCAATTCGAGATTCACTTCGCGATGTTGGTATCGCGCTAGAAGACACACCAGATGGTGTGCGCTGGAATTTGGAGAAGTAATGGCTGGCAATTCCAAGCGCAAGGGCGCAATTCGAAACTCCAAAAAAGGCGCATCCGCTGGCTCTGGCGGTCAAGGTAAACAAAAACTTGAAGGCCGTGGACCAACTCCAAAAGCAACTGAGCGCGAGAAGCACCCAGCTGCCAAGCGCCAACGAGCTGCCGTCAAGGCTGCGGAAAAACGTGGCTCAACCCGAGTAAGTCGTCCCCGTGATCGCGATGGCATCGAATGGGTAGCGGGGCGAAACTCAGTACTAGAAGCATTGCGTGCGAACATTCCGGCTAACGCCCTTTACATGCAACAGTTCATTGCTGCTGATGATCGCGTAAAAGAAATTTTGCAATTAGCTAACGATCGCGGCTTACCATTCTTGGAATCACCACGTGGCGAACTAGATCGCAATACTGATGGCGCAGTCCATCAGGGGGTGGCACTAAGAATTCCACCGTATTCATATTTGGACCCAATTGATTTACTTGACCAATCTTTTGATCATGACGAGGCACCGTTTGTCGTCGCACTTGATGGCGTTACTGATCCGCGAAATTTAGGTGCAGTAATTAGGTCCTCTGCAGCCTTTGGTGTTGATGGCGTACTGGTTGCCGAACGAAGAGCAGCTGGAATGACAGCGTCAGCCTGGAAGGCCTCAGCTGGCGCAGCTACTCGAGTTCCAGTTTCGCGGGCAATTAACTTAACTCGGACATTAGTTGAATTTAAGCGCGCGGGCTGCACCATAATCGGCCTAGATTCCGATGGCGATACTTTCGTTCAGGACATCAAGAGCGACCTAGCTGCTGGTCCAATTGTGTTGGTTGTCGGCGGGGAAGCAACCGGCATGTCTCGATTAGTTCGAGATACCTGCGATATGGTCGTTTCGATTCCCATGTTTGATGAAACCGAGTCATTAAATGCAGGTGTTGCTGCGGGCATCGCACTTTATGAAATTGCAAAGATCCGCAATCCTTAGCAGATTAATTCTTCGTTTTGGGAAATAAAGATTTATTTCCTAGAATGATCTAGCGACAACGGACTCACCTCTGTTGGCCAAGCCTCCTTAGCTCAGTGGTAGAGCGTCGCTCTTGTAAAGCGAATGTCATCCGTTCAAATCGGATAGGGGGCTCCATTAAGTGAAATACCCCTGTAAAACCTGTTGAAATTGGAACTAGTAAAGATTTAATTTTTCGGTAGTTTTTGGTTTTATCAATTCCTGCACAATTGCGATTCCCAATAAAACCACGATCGCTCCAACTGGTTCATACCAATGCAACTTTTCTTTCAAGAGGAAAACGCCTGCCAAGGTCGATACAACTGGAATCGAATAAGTAACGGTGGACATGGCAATTGCACCAGCACGATTCACGATCTCAAATGCAATGACCAGGGCTATGCCAGTTCCTAAAACTCCGAGAGCGGTAACAGCTAAAATTCCAGTGATTGGCCATGACGTAATTTCGTGCGGTGAAGCAATCGCAAAAATGGCACAGACTCCAGCGCCAATTGTTAGTTGCGTTGCAACGGCACTGATTGGATCAAGATTCATGGGTGTAATTTTCTTACGAGTCCAGATTGCAGAGAAGGCATATCCGATTGTGCAAAGTGCGCATGCTGTGTAAGCAAGCCAATTGGCTTGGAAATTTACATCCCAGACTCCTAAGAGCACCAACAAGCCAAGGAATCCTAAAATTAATCCGCCAACTCGAAACTGCGTAAGTTTTTCAGAAGGCAGGATCAATACTGCCAATATCGCAGTCCACAAAGGCATGGTGGAGTTCAGGAGTCCAGCAGCAATCGAAGAGATGTGGTGAATTGCCCAAGCGAAAATCGTGAACGGAATTACTTGGGCACAAACGGCGATCAAAGCTAGGTGCTTAACTGCTGGACCACGCACGATAAATTTTCGTCGCGTTGCTACAACCATTGAAACCAGGGCTAGTGCGCCAAATCCCATACGGGCAAAAGTCTGCTCGTAGGGGTCAAGAAAACTACTTGCTACCTTGATAAAAAAGAATGAGAAGCCCCAAATTGTGGTCAGTAGTAACCAGAGTAAGAGCCAACTTTTTGTTGGTGCGGGGGAAGTACTCACTTGGCTATCCTGTCGTACTGACTCTTATCACGCAGACATGACACCCCGAGATCGGGGGTGATCGGGTTTTTTTAGGACTACGGTTTAGCATTAGTGATGTGAATGAAGCATTGCGCGCCCTATCCGCTGATAACTCAGGTGTACTGCCTGAGCGTGAACAGCAGATATTGGAATTTGAACGTCATTGGTGGAAATTTGCTGGCGCGAAAGAACAAGCAATCCGTGAGCAGTTTGATATGTCTGCAACGCGTTATTACCAAGTGCTGAATGCGCTAATTGATCACCCGTTAGCACTGACCTTTGATCCAATGTTGGTTAAGCGCCTGCAACGCATGCGCGCTGCTCGTCAACGGGCACGCTCGGCTCGTCGCTTAGGTATCGAACTCAAGAACTAGGTGTAAGCCATGACTGGCAAACAAACTTTCCATCAGAAAGTTACCATTCCATTAGTTGTTATTTTGACAACGGTTTTTAGTTTGTTTTTTGTTGGAAATAAACTCTGGAAGTCTGGTTCTGATCCAGTAGCTGAGCCAGTCATTGAAGTTAGCGCCACACCGCAGTCAATTAATCCAGTTCCAGGACCGAGTTCAGATGCATCGGTTGATCCAAATCTGGATGTAATTGGTCGCTTGCCGGTGTTAGTTTTTAATGGCACCGAAACTGCGGGCTTAGCTAAATCTATGAGCGATGAACTTGCAATTGCTGATTGGGTTGTGGAAGAAACTGGAAACTGGGCTGGTGAACCAGTTACTGAGACTACGATTTTCTATCCAGCAGATGGTCTTAGTTCGGCTGAGGAATTAGCAACCCAAACAGGTGGAATTCTGGTGGAAGCCAGTGCCGAAATGAGTAAAACCGCGCTGACTTTGGTGATTTTTAAATAGTTAATTCGCTAAGTAATTCCTTTACGTTTAAGCATAAAAATTTGTCGAAATTGCTTTTTTTCACACTCCTGATAAAGTTTTTTCAACGGTTGTGGTTTACCACTTCCAAAAATTAAATAACCTCATCCAGAGGGGCAGAGGGAACGGCCCGTTGAAGCCCCGGCAACCACCGCATAATTAAAACTATGCGCCACGGTGCCAATTCCGACTGAGAACACTGACGTGTTTTCGGGCAGATGACGAAAGGCAAGTTATTTTATGTCGTTAACCATAGATCGAATCGATACGGCGCCATTTGGAGCAGCAACTCACTTGGTTTGTCGGGCTTGCGGAGCACACGCAAAACTTGGGGCAGATTACTCATGCTGGGAATGCTTTGGCCCACTTGAAGTTGCTTATGACTTTGGCACTGTAACTCGAGAGCAAATCCAGTCGGGTCCGTTTTCAATTTGGCGTTATGCACCGCTTTTGCCAGTGCCAGCAAATATTGCCCAATCTCGAAACTTAGCGCCAGGCATGACTCGGTTACATCGCGCTGACAATCTAGCGAAAGCACTTGGTATTACGGGAACACTTTGGGTTAAGGATGACAGTGGTAATCCAACTCACTCCTTCAAGGATCGAGTTGTTGCCGTTGCGCAAAGCGCTGGAATCCAACTTGGTTTCAAAACATTGGCCTGCGCCTCAACTGGAAACTTAGCTCACGCAGTCGCCGCTGCAGCCGCTAGAGCTGGACAAAAATCTGTTGTGCTTGTTCCATCCAATTTGGAACAACACAAAATTCAGGCAACTGCGGCTTACAACGGACATGTCATTGGCATCGAAGGAAATTACGATGACGTCAATCGGCTATGTGGCGAACTAATCGGTGAAGCAGTTTCTGCTAACTGGGGATTCGTAAATGTTAATTTGCGGCCGTATTACGCAGAGGGTTCTAAGACAGTTGGTTACGAAATCGCGGAGCAACTTGGCTGGCGCCTTCCTGATCAAGTTGTGATCCCAGTGGCATCGGGAGCGCTGCTTACCAAAGTAGATAAAGGCTGGCGAGAGTTTGTGGAACTTGGCTTAGTTGAGAGTAGACCTTGGCGAGTGTTTGGCGCGCAAGCAACAGGATGCAATCCGGTTTCCACCGCATGGGCAAATGGCCAAGAAGTAGTTCGGCCAGTAAAGCCTGACACCATTGCAAAATCACTTGCAATTGGTAATCCAGCTGATGGACCGTATGCCTTAGATGCAGTGCGTCGAACCAATGGCGCAGTCGGTGACGTTTCCGATGACGAAGTGGTTGAAGGTATCCGACTGCTCGCGGAATGCGAAGGTATTTTTGGTGAGACTTCGGGTGGGGTAACAGTTGCGGTAACTCGCAAATTGTTAGCTCAGGGGTTGTTGGATCCAGCGGCTGAGACCGTAATCGTCAATACCGGTGAAGGCTTAAAGACGCTTGATGCCGTAGCCACTGGTAATGGTTTCTCTGCAACAATTTCTCCAAATGTTGAATCCGTAGCAAAAGTAATTGAGGGTGCATGATGAGCGTTACAGTCCGAGTCCCAACCATTTTGCGGGCATATGTCGGCGACAAATCAACGGTTGAAATCGAGCCGAACCCGGAAACTCTGCAAGGTGTGTTAGATGCCTTGGAAGCTATGGCCCCTGGAATTTTGCAGCGCGTAATTTCAGACACTGGAGAGTTGCGACGATTCGTCAATGTATATGTCAACGACGATGATGTGCGATTCCTGGATGGGTTAAATAGCCCAACTCCGCCAGGAGTGACAGTTTCGATCGTTCCTGCAGTTGCTGGTGGATAACTCCATATTTTTGCCTATTTTTTGTAAGTAAAAGTGATTATCCACGGCGATTTTGTGGAAAGTGGCAAATTCGGCTGGCAATAGTGCCGTAGTGTTATTAATGGTCGAAGGCAAGCAATTCGTTAGAGAGCAAGACTCGAAGACAAAGATTCGCGAGCACGATGCGAACTCTCACCTTGGTGGGCAGGGAGCAAGACCCGAAGCGGCAAACGTCGCTTCGACCCATTAAGAAAAGAGATGCCATGTTAGGCACAGTCAAGTGGTTCAACCAGGAAAAGGGCTATGGCTTCGTAGAAGTTGATGGCACTGATCGCGATGTATTCCTTCACTACTCAGCAATTGAAGTAGATGGATTCAAGACCCTGGAACAGGATCAGCGAGTTGAGTTCGAAATCGGAGAAGGCCCAAAGGGTCCGCAGGCAGAACACGTCCGCCCGGTTTAAGACCAACACCTTATACAAAAGGACCCGAGATTTTCTCGGGTCCTTTTGCTATTAGAGCAAGCTGACTTCAGAACTCGAGTTTCTTCTTGACCAGGTCAAGACCAGGTCTGTTGAGATCAGTGCCGCTAACCCAAGTGCGAAAGCAACTGGTGCTGGCACGACTGTAATCATTGCGGCCACAACCGTTGAAAACATCACTGAGCCACCAAGTGATTTAGTGGTGCCGCGTAGTAGCTCCGATACAGCAGCCGGACCATAAGAGAGAACTGTTGTTGGCGCTAGCACAGACAAAATAACTGGCATGGATGCTAAAACACCCGCTTCCTGGACTCCGATTACATCTTTAATTTTCGTTAAAGTTGCAACCAACGTTCCAGCGATGAGTGCTTTCATTGGTGTTTCCCACCATTGTGGAACTCGCACTGATTGATCGTCAGTTAAAGGCCTTGGCCAAAACTTAATCGCAATTGCAGAAACGAAAACCACTGTCGCGCCAGCTAACCAGGTGCTAGCAAGGTGAGTAAGCGTGAAATCAGCCAGTCCTGCAATAAACCATCCAGCAAGCAATGCAATCGGCCAGGCTTTGCGCCAACTAACGTAAGTGAAGATGTAGCAATAGGACACAACTGCAATTTGCCCAGCAACTACGCCATGCGCAGCATTTGCTGTTTGGCCTGCGCCATCCATTAAATAGATCAATATTAAAAAGGGTCCGGTTGAAAGTGGCAGTCCAATGACTCTGCCACCTAATGCATGTCCCCATCGTTTTTGAATATATGAAACAAGGACCACGAGTGTTGGTGTGAGTAACAACCTAAGTAACAGAATGCTCACGGGCTAATCATGTCAGATTCGTGGGTTCCCTACTGGAAGATTGCCGGCGGGAAATAGGCTTGGGGCATGTCAGATCGCGATGAGCTCCGCCAGCAAATTATTGATAAAGCAGTTGTTCACGGAAAGGTAATTCTCTCCAGTGGCAAAGAGGCCGACTACTACGTTGACTTACGCCGAGTAACTTTAGATTCGCACGCAGCTCCGATGATCGGCCGCGTGATGCTGGAACTTACTAAAGATTTGGATTTTGATGCAGTCGGTGGGTTAACTCTTGGCGCCGATCCAGTTGCGACAGCAATGTTGCACGCTGCTGCTGCCCAAGGTCGAAGCTTAGATGCATTCGTAGTTCGCAAAGCTGAAAAAGCTCATGGCTTACAACGGCGTATTGAAGGACCAGATGTAAAGGGTCGTCGGGTACTTGCCGTCGAAGACACCAGCACAACAGGTGGTTCAGTATTAACGGCAGTGGAAGCGCTTCGCGAAGCTGGTGCCGAAGTAGTTGCAGTAGCGGTAATTGTGGAACGTGCGGCAGCACCTGCAGTTGAAGAAGCTGGACTTAAATATCTTTACGTTTACAACTTGCCAGACTTGGGACTTTAGCTTTTTCTTCTTTGTCGGATTACTTCGACAAAGACCGGAATCAAGCTAAGCAAAACAATTCCGATGGCAACGAGGTCGATGTTTTCCTTAATAACTGGAATGCTCCCTAAGAAGTATCCAGCTAGGGTCATAGTGCAAATCCATAAGATGCCACCGATTGTGCTGTAAGTTGCGTAGGTTTTGTAGTCCATCCGAGCAACCCCAGCCAGTGCGGTAATGACAGATCGCACGATGGGTACAAAGCGTGCTAAAACTATGGCCCGAGAACCATGCTTTTCAAAAAAGTTTTGAGTTGTTACTACGTACTCTTGTTTAAATAGTTTTGAGTCTGGCCGACTGAACAACTTTGGCCCAATTTTTGCGCCCGTCCAGTAGCCCAATAAATTGCCTGCGATTGCGCAGATACTCATCAGCAGCAGCGCTATAGATAATGGCGTTGAAATGAAGTTGCTTGCGATTAACATGCCAACTATAAAAAGTAGCGAATCACCGGGCAGAATTACACCTACGAGTAGACCGCATTCGATAAATAAAATTAGGCACGCGGCGAACAGAGCTAAGGACCCGAAACCCTTTAGAAGGCCTTCGGGATCAAGTAAACCAGCGGTTTGAATCGATGCTGCTAATTGAAAATAGGTAGTTGCAATCACACTATGACTTTACCCGTGGCACAATAAAGACACAGGTAGCGGCGATGCCAATGCCAAAAATTTTTAACTAGGAGCGTAAATTATGCCAATCGCTAGCCCAGAGGTTTACAACGAAATGCTAGATCGGGCTAAAGCGGGCGCTTTTGCCTATCCAGCGATTAACTGCACGTCCTCCCAAACAATCGTTGCTGCAATCCGCGGCTTTGCAGAGGCGCAGAGCGATGGCATTGTTCAAGTTTCTTGGGGTGGCGCAGAATTTGCATCCGGCCAAGGTGT
>JASJMK010000036.1:0-20691 GCA_037619625.1 Actinomycetes bacterium | reverse complement strand
CGTGCAAGGTTTACCCTAGAAACTGCCAATTAAACGCCATACTTTTCTAGAGCCCGTATCCAATGGGTTTCTATGTGTTATTAGTAACCGATAAGATACATTATGTCAAGTAACGTAAATCCCTAGGCAAAGTCAGATATTGGCGGGCAAGCACAAACTAGGTTGCGATCCCCGTACGCGCCATCAATTCGTCGCACTGGCGGCCAATATTTTGATTCACGTAGGCGTTCAAGTGGGTAAGCAGCTTGTTCGCGGTTATATGGATGCTTCCAATCCGCCATTAGGAACGGCGCGGAATGTGGCGCGTTATGTAGTGGATTATCGTCAACAGGCCAAGTTCCGGCTTGCACCTCATTAATTTCCTGCTTAATGGACTTCATGGCCTCAATAAACCGGTCCAGCTCGTAAAGCGACTCACTTTCAGTTGGCTCCACCATGAACGTGCCGGCAACTGGGAACGACATAGTTGGGGCGTGAAAACCATAATCAACAAGTCGCTTAGCAACATCATCAATGGTCACGCCAGATTCTTTAGTGATCTCGCGTAAGTCCAAAATGCATTCATGGGCAACTAAGCCATTGGCTCCCACGTACAAAATTGGGAAATCTTCGGCTAAATGCTTTGCAATGTAATTTCCAGATGCAACTGCAACTTGGGTTGCTTTAGTTAACCCTGCTCCACCCATCAAACGGATGTAAGCCCATGGAATCGGCAGAATGCCTGCGCTACCCCAAGGTGCACCACTAACTGCTCCTACCCCACCATCGGCGTATCCGCGGGCAGTTGGGCCAGCTTCTGGACGCAATGGATGTGACGGTAAGAACGGTGCAAGGTGTGCGCGTACGCCAACTGGACCAACACCTGGTCCACCGCCGCCATGTGGGATGGCAAAAGTTTTGTGCAAATTCAAGTGCGAAACATCTGCACCAAATTTTCCTGGCTTAGCAAGTCCAACTAGTGCATTTAAATTTGCACCATCAACATAAACTTGACCACCAGCGTCATGAATCATCGCGCAAATGTCTGTTACTGATGCTTCATAAACTCCGTGTGTTGATGGGTACGTGATCATCAAAGCAGCTAGTTGAGATTCATGCTCAAGAATCTTGTGCTTAAGATCGTCCATGTCCACGTTGCCAAAATCATCGCAGCCAACAACGACTACTCGCATACCTGCCATAACTGCGGAAGCGGCGTTTGTGCCGTGCGCAGAACTTGGAATCAAACAAATGTTTCGCTGGCTATCCCCACGAGATTTGTGATAACCGCGAATTGCGAGCAGACCTGAGAACTCACCTTGTGAGCCGGCATTTGGTTGCAACGACACTGCGTCATAACCAGTGATTTCAACTAACCAGTCTTCCAACTCTCGAATCATAGCCAGATATCCAGTCACGCTGTCTAGCGGCGCGAAAGGATGAATGCCAGCAAAACCTGGCCAAGTAATAGATTCCATTTCTGTTGTGCCATTTAGTTTCATGGTGCACGAGCCAAGCGGAATCATAGAGCGATCAAGCGCGATGTCTTTATCGGAAAGTTTGCGGATGTAGCGCAACATTTCTGTTTCGCTTTGATGCGAATTAAATACTGGGTGCTCTAGGAATGCCGACTCCCGGTGCAAGTTGTTTGGTAGCGACTCCCCTTCCATGCTTGGTGAGTAGCTCGTTGGGAATTGGCCGCCCATTGCATCGCTAAACGCCGCCCATACCTGTTCAACTGTTACGGTCGTGGTTGTTTCATCAACACTAAGCGAGATCGTGTCCTGATCAATTTCCCAAACTGTGATGCCTCGGGTTCGAGCTGCATTAACTACTCCCCGAGCCTTTCCTGGCACACTTACCCGAACTGTGTCGAAGAACTCACTACTTACTGACGTTCCTGGAACCTCTGCTAAACCTTGCGAAATGCCATCAGCCAGGGCGTTTGCACGCCGATTAACATTGCGCGCAATTCGACGCAATCCAACTGGTCCGTGATACACGGCGTACATGGAAGCCATTACCGCAAGCAGGACCTGTGCGGTGCAGATGTTGCTCGTTGCCTTATCTCGACGAATGTGTTGCTCACGCGTTTGTAAAGCTAGTCGGTATGCCTTGTTACCGTCAGCATCAACACTGACTCCAACTAGGCGTCCTGGTAATGATCGCTCTAACCCATTGCGCACTGACATAAAGCCCGCATGTGGTCCGCCAAATCCCATTGGTACCCCAAAACGCTGGGAGGAACCAACGGCGATATCTGCACCCAATTCACCAGGTGACTTCAAAAGTGTTAACGCCAACAAATCTGTGACTACTCCGATCAGAACCCCAGCCTCTTTTGCTGCTCGAATGCTTGGTTCCAAGTCACGTACTTTCCCGCTGCTGCCCGGGTAACTTAAAAGCGCACCGTAGCTTTCAGGAATCGGTTGGGTGTCGACATCAATTAGCACAAGTTCAATGCCAATTGGTTCAGCGCGCGTTGCCAGAACTGCCAAAGTTTGCGGATGAGTATCAGAATCAACTACAAAGATATTTGATTCACTCTTAGAACTTCGACGCATAAGAGTCATCGCTTCAGCTGCAGCTGTTGATTCATCAAGTAGCGATGCACTTGCGATGTCTAGTCCTGTTAAGTCCGTAACCATAGTTTGGAAATTAAGCAAAGCCTCCAGGCGACCTTGTGCAATCTCTGGTTGGTATGGCGTGTAAGCGGTGTACCAAGCTGGATTCTCGGTGATGTTTCGAAGGATTACCCCAGGAGTGTGTGTGCCGTAATAGCCAAGACCGATCATTGAAGTTAGTACTTCGTTGGCATCAGCGAACGCCTTTAGCTCAGCAAGAACTTCCGCTTCACTTGCACCATCAGCTATTGCAAGCGGCGCAGAATTTTGAATATTGACTGGAACTGCGGCATTGCTCAATTCCTGAAGCGTGCTGTATCCAACAAAACTTAGAATTTTCGATAAGTCGCTGGTATTTGGTCCAATGTGACGATCCGCAAATTGTTCGTAGGAATCGTGGTGAGCTTGAACGGTCATGATGTGCCTCTTATTCAGTAGAAGGATCGACCGTTGCCGGCCCTCCTCCTCTGTTGTGAGAACACTTCAGAGTTGCTGAATCTAAGTAGTCCTTTTGCCTGAGAGGTTCTGAGGAGCATTGCCCCGTCGGCGTCGCACTGGCTGTGCGCTCTCTCCCACTCGGATTCGATAGCAATTAAATCGTACTACCGCCACGTACTTTAGGCGCGTTATTCCCCGGAAACTCGAGCTTGGCGGCGAAGAGATAGCTCGTCCGTGGCCTCTGCGAGGGCTGAATCGGACACAGCGTATTCAAATTGGTCACTGGGTAATGAGGCGAGCGTGCCTTCGATTTCCTGCCAAACTCGGCCAACGGCAATCCCAAATACGCCCTGGCCACCTGCCAACAAGTCAAAAACTTCATCTGGAGAGGTGCATTCGTAAACGCCAACCCCATCGCTCATGAGCGTTATTTGGGAGAGATCTGTGGTGCCGCGCTCCCGCAACTGCTCAACGGCGATGCGAATTTGTTGCAGCGATACTCCAGTGTCCAATAAGCGTTTTACGATCTTGAGCTCAAGGATGTCGCGAAACCCATAAAGTCGAGCGTTGCCCGAACCAGTAGCTGGCCGCACAGTTGGTGTTACAAGTGAAGTCCGAGCCCAGTAATCAAGTTGGCGGTAAGTGATGCCGACTACTCCAGCGGCAATTGGACCACGGTAACCGATTGCCGGCAGCGAGTCCATGGCAGTCTCATCAAAAAGTAAACCCTGTTCGCCTGCGACAATTACCGCTGCTTCCCGCGCAATATCACGGTGAACTTTAGCTGTGTTCTCTGGCGGATTGCCAAGATCTGTCATGCGGTACTCCTGGTGAATACAGGGAGAGCCGACTAATCAACCCACGGGGAACCTGTGTCTCTTCACAATAGAACTAGCGGATATATAGGTCAATGACATCGCCATCCGACACGCCGAAGTGTAAGCCTAAACCTCTAGTAGAGGTTGGAAAAACTGCCTCAAACACCCAAAACTAACTGAAATCGTCGGGTTTAATCTCATCTAAGAACGCACGGAACTTTTCCAGTTCATCCGCGCTCATATCCCCGCCGCCAGGGCCATCTCCAATGGCGAACTCATCGGAATCAGCTAAATCCATGCCAGCAAAATCCATAATTTCTTTAGTAACAAAAATCGGAACGCTAGTTCGCACCGCTAACGCAACTGCATCCGAGGGACGAGAGCTAATGGAGTCATGGTTTAGAAAATTTAAGGTTGCAAAGAACGTGCCGTCAACCAGCTCACTCACTGTGACGGAGGAAACTTGTCCGCCCAATTGCGAAATCGCGCTAACTAGTAAGTCGTGAGTTTGTGGTCGAGCTGGAACGACGCCATCTAGAGCTAGGGAGATCGCACTCGCCTCTGCCGTACCAATCCATAGCGGCAAATATCGCGGTGCATTTTGGTCACGCAAGATGAGCACAGGCTGGTTGGATGGCAATTCCAGTCGGATTCCGACAACATCAACTTCTCTCACAGGAATGAGTCTAATCGCCTCGTCAGGTTGTGCATTAACTGGCGCAAAGTTGGCCTTAGGCCTGGCGGTCGATTACTTCCCTTACCAACAAGCCATGTAGCGAGATAATCAAGGAAGCCAACTGAAGTGATAACTCTTCGGCCTGGGCGCCGGCAGCTGGAGTGCGTTGTGCGGCCGCACTTTTCACTAATGGCGCAAATAAATCCACTTCTCGACTGGCGCTGGAGAGCACAGTTTTTAGGTGCCTGGGCTCTAGGCCAAAGCCGCGCAAGGCTAATGCTAACGAAACCACAGCAGATGCCGTCAGCGAAAAATAACCTTGGCTATCTGGCTTGACCAGACCAAATTCCACGAGTTGATCTAGGAATTCTGGATCACTTTGGGTATCTGCGATAAGTTCTAAACGATTCATTCGCACAGCAGAAGCTGCGTTAGAAACATCTAACGCTTGAGTACTAATTAATGCTCGTGGTGGTTTTGGCGAAGTATCCCCTACCGAAACTGGTTGCAAGCCACGATTTAGCGCGTCAATATGCTCCTTTATAACGCGAAGCGGCAGAAAATGATCGCGCTGCATCCGAAGCACGTAGCGAAGCCGCTCCACATCAACGAGTGAGAACTTTCGATAGCCACTTGCGGTTCGTTCCGGTGACACAAGACCATTTGATTCGAGGAATCTGATTTTAGAAATCGAGATGTCCTCAAATTCGTTTCGCAATCGAACGAGAACCTCACCAATACTTAATAGCGCAGGTGAGTCCTTAGAAAAGTCGATGTCTGGAGAACTCATTTACTCTCCCGCAGTTAACGCCAGTACAAATACAAATCTAAACTTTCCGACTTGAACTTCATCTCCGTTGATCAGCGCGGCAGTACTCACTCGATGTTTATTTACATAGGTGCCATTGAGCGAACCAGCATCACTTAATGTCCAAGCGTTACCTACTAACTCAACGACTGCGTGTTTGCGAGAAACCGTAACGTCATCAAGGAAAATTCCACTATCTGAAGAGCGCCCAATCGTAATTGATTGTGGGCCAGTTAAGGCAAATTGCATACCTTCAAGTGGTCCCCGTCTAACTACAAGGTAAGCGCCACCACCGGGCAGGCCAGCAAACTGCGCAGCATCAACCGCTGCATACTCACCAGTCTCGGGATCAATGGCAAGGGAAATCATCCCAGTTTCATCGATATTGACCGGCACTGCCTTAGTTAAATTTGTCTCTTCGTCATTGGTACCCATGCCTATACCTTAACGTGAGGCTTAGCCCGAGGTGATGTCTTGGTAGGCAGCCGCGTCCAGAAGCCCAGCAACTATTGCTTTAGCGTCTCCGGAGATCTTGAGATCAGCAATCCAACCATTGTTATATGGGTCGGAGTTTAAGGTATCTGGCGAAGTCTCAATTGCATCATTTCTAGCTACGACCTCGCCACTAACTGGGGCAAAAATGTCGCTTACGCTCTTGGTTGATTCAACCTCACCGCAGGTAGCACCTGCTGTGAGCGTATCGCCAACATTTGGTAGCGATACAAAGACAATGTCACCCAACGCGTCTTGCGCATAATCAGTAATGCCAAAGCGAATTGTGGAGTCATCCATGACTCGAACCCATTCGTGTTCAGCGGTGTAATTGAGATCTGCAGGTATGTTGCTCATAAATAAAGCCTACGGCACGCCAGACTAAGAATTTGGCAAGGGTACTGTTGCCGAGATTTCTACGCTTTGACTCTCACTAATCAATATCTGTCCGCCCCCAGCTCCAACGGTGTCCGCTAAGCCACCAGGGATCTTGATCGCTGGTATTAGTACTGCAGGATCACCAATTACCGAAATCAATATTGGAACTCGTAGTGCAGTCCCGCTGACGGTCACGCCGTTAGCGCTATCGGAAAACCAAGAACTCGCTACAACACGAACTGCCAATTCCGGATCAGAAATCTGAATAGCAACTGCGGCCGCGTCCCTAAGTTCTTGTATTGCGTCCAGCAATGTCGAAGAACTGAGATTTCCAGTTATCGTGATTTGGATGCCCGTAGCAATAACTTTCTCGCTACCAGCTAGCACTCCTAATGCATCAGCGCGGCGCTTAGCTTCATTTAACGCAGAATATTCGTCACCACCAAGAAGAGTCTCGCGCGAGTTCTCGAGTCGGGTGTTCTCTGCTTCTAATCGCGCTTCCCGCTGTGCTAAATCATCTAAGAGACTTATCAGGTCACTTTGGCGCGCATTGGACAAAACTGCATCGGAAGTATTGGCAGAAATGGCGGCTGTCAAAGTGAAACCGAAAATCAAGAAAAGCACAGTGATTACAAACTGCGTGCCAGTGCGTTGTGGTGTTAGCGAGCGCTTGAGGCGAAACCTAGCTTCTGCAGAAGTCCGGGCTGGCCTGAATTTCCGCGGTGCTGAATGGATACCCATTATTAAGCCTTGAGTAGATGTCGACGAATTGCAGCAACGTTTGCGAAGATTCGCATCGTTAGCACCACGACGACACCCGTGGACATCTGGGAGCCAACGCCAAGTTGATCACCGAGAAATACGATCATGGCTGCCACAAGAACATTAGACAAAAAGGAAATAACGAAAATTCGATCGTTGAATAAACCATCTAGAACAGATCGAAACGCTCCAAAGACCGCATCCAGGGCGGCAACAACAGCAATGGGTAGGTACGGCTGTAGCCAAATTGGAACAGTGGGTTGCAGGAACAGGCCAACCACTATGCCAACGAGTAATCCGATAGCTGGGATCACGGTGTGTCCTCTTTCGTGGCTGAAGCGGTTGCCGGCAAAGTCACTTCGCCAACAGTTTGTAGTTCCCAGAATACGCCGTAAGTTGCCTCTAATTCTTCAAGCAGTAAAGCGGCGGTGCTCTCTCGGAACCTTCCGATCATTTGGTTCGCGTCATCCCCTATGGCAGTAACGACGTACGGCGGAATCAAGGGCCGATAGTTAACCAGAATAGCTTCACCGGCGGATCTTATGGCAGAGGTAGCAGTTAATCTGCGGCCATTTATGGCGATTTCGGTAGCCCCCGACTGCCAAAGTCCATTTACAACCATTTGCAAATCACGATCCACGACTTTGCCGGGCTCGTTTTCCAATGCAGTGTCGACCGTTACTGGCGCATCATCGATGGTAACGCTCACGCCACTGCCGGTTACTTCGCTCTGTCCGGTCGCACTTCGCAGTCGTTCTAACCGCTGTTGCGCTTGCTCTCCCAATGAAGTTCCAGCCAAGATTGAACTTTCTGCGGCAATCAAATTGTTCTGTGCAGTCAGCACACTTGCTTCTAGTGATTGCACTCTCCTATCGGCAGCTTGCACTCGGTCAACTAACGCACTACGTGTCAATGAATTTTCGGTTGCTTGTATTCTCGTCTGTGCAATAGCCATACCCAAAACTAATGTCACCAAGGTAGCGGAAGCCGCAACAACTAAGACACGAATTGAGTCACGACTGCTTCTACTTTTGAAGTGTAGCTTTTCGGTACCTTCATAATCTGATGCCAAGGCATCAGCGAGTAGCGCATCAAGTGAGGCATCAATTCGCATGCAACGAACTCCGAATCAACCAAATCTGTTTTAAGTAGAGCGACGCGCCGTACCAATACATTGTGATCCCCCACAACAAAAAAGCCCATCCAAATACGTGTGCGACTTCGCCATAAATGTTCTGGAAGTTACCAAGCAAAATGAGTGGCAATGCGTACAGGAGATTCATGGTCGCCGCTTTGCCAACAAAATGAACTGGGATACCGGTAATGCCAAATCGCTTCAAGTACACCAGCACGAGCGACATTAGCAAGTCGCGCGAGAGCAAGGCAATGACAACCCATAACGGGATGAGATCGCGAATGAAAAGTGCAAGTAATGCGGCCAGAACATAAAGTCGATCAGCCAATGGATCAAGCAATTCACCTAGCCGACTGAACTGATTTAGTCTCCTGGCCAAATACCCATCCAGCCAGTCCGTAAAAGCACTTATGACCAGAATGTAAAGCGCCAAGTCATCGCGCTTGGGACCTACTATTAGCCAGAAGAAAACTGGAACACCGAGTAATCGAGCCGCACTAAGTGCATTCGGAATGGTTGCAATGTTACGTGACTGCGCATTACTCACCGCAGCACTCACCCCAACCCAGATAATTCAGTTTTACCGTAATTCACATTGCAAGCCTACGGTTAAGGCGCACAAATCCATGCGGTAGCCTTTCCCGAGTAAGAAAATTTAGCCCTGGTACTCCAACTGGCAGAGAGCGCGGTCTCAAACACCGTTCAGTGTGGGTTCGAATCCCACTCAGGGCACCACCTCACCCGTTACGAAACATTTGAATCAACCCACTCAGGGCACTGTTACAGAGCGGAAAGTGAACTTCGCAGCGTGGCAACTTGGCCTAGAAGCCCGTTGATAAAGCGACCTGACTCCGGAGTACTAAGTACGCCAGCAATCTCTACCGCCTCAGAAACCGCAACACCACTGTCAACCTCAGGACGCCAAAGCAACTCTGCAATACCGACTCGAACTATTGCGCGATCCACTGCGGGCATTCTCTCCAGCGGCCAAGCTTGAGAATAAGTATCTATCACTTCATTGATTCGTTCGATGTGCAATTCCACGAGCGCTGCTAACTCAATTGCGTAGTCGTTGACGTCAGGATTACGTTCAAAGACATCTGGCGACATTACGCCACGTTGCTCGGCTTCAAATAACGACTCAACGGCGCGCTGTCGCGCTTTTGTACGTGTGCGCACTTAGTTAACGCGACCTTGATATGAACCGTCACGAGTGTCAACTTTGACTTTGGTATTCGATTCAATGAATAGTGGCACCTTAATTTCCGCACCCGTTTCAAGTGTTGCTGGCTTGCTGCCTGCACTTGATCGATCACCCTGTAAACCAGGCTCAGTATAGGTAATCATTAGTTCAACCATGGCTGGCAATTCAAGGTAAATAGGTAAGTCATTATGTATCGCAACTACACCTTCTTGATTCTCAAGCATGTACTGAGCGCCATCACCAACAATGGCGTCGGTAAGTGTGTACTGCTCGAAGGTTTGTAGATCCATGAAGATCCATCCATCACCATCGCGGTATAAATACTGCATGTTGCGCTTGTCTACGTCTGCGGTTTCAACGGAAACACCAGCGTTAAAAGTCTTATCAACTACCTTGCCAGTCAAAATATTCTTCAACTTGGTGCGCACAAATGCCGGACCTTTACCGGGCTTAACGTGCTGGAATTCAACAACTGTCCACAGCTGGCCATCGATATTTAGGACTAGGCCGTTCTTTAGGTCATTCGTTGATGCCACGTGCGCTCCTTGGTAGATTTTCTAGATCTCGATAAGTTCATACGGTAAATCAGTGAGGTTCACATAACTCTCTTCCGTGACCACAACTGTATCTTCTATTCGTACTCCCCCACGATCACGCAAGTAAATCCCAGGTTCGATTGTCAGTACCGTATTTTCCTCAATCTTATCCTGTGATCCTCGACTGAAAAACGGATCCTCGTGGATCTCAAGTCCTACACCGTGACCAAGTCCATGAGTAAAGAATTCCAGATGCCCACTGGCCTTCAAAGTTTCACTAACTGCAGATTCGACGGCTAAGTATGTTGTGTTCGCACTTAATGCAGCTCGACCCGCAGCTTGTGCATTTGCTAAAGCCTGATAAATCTCCACTTGCCAATCCGCTGGTTTGCCTGCGACAACTGTTCGAGTGCAGTCCGCGTGGTAACCATCAGACTTCGCGCCAAAATCAATCTTCAAAAAATCCCCTCTGGCAAGTACTCGATCTGTCGGTTCATGATGTGGGATAGCGCTATTTGGTCCCGCAGCGACAATAGAGTTGAAGGCAACGTCATCAGCGCCTAACTGTCGCATGTTGTGTTCAAGATTGTTTCTGATCTCGCGTTCAGTTTGACCAATTTTGACTTGCTCGATTGTCATGCGCCAAGCGGCAACTGAAATTTCGCAGGCAGTTCGGATTAGCCGCAGCTCTGCTTCATCCTTAACATGTCTGTGGGCTTCGATAATTCCCGTTTTTGCCACAAATTTATGATTTGGGAAAATTTCGTTGAGCGCGGTGAGCTGGGAAACACTCAGATGATCAGATTCGAACCAGATCTCTGCAGATAAATCTTTCTTGATCAAGAGCTCACTTAAGTTGCGCCCAATTGCAAAGTCCACATCAAAGCATTGTTGCGAACTTTGAACTTCATACCGAGAGTCAGTGGCAAGCGTGGCGGCCGATTTGGAAAGCAAAAGCGCACCATTTGAACCAGTGAAACCGCAAAGATAGCGGATGTTAATCAGGTTGGTTACATAGAAAGATTGTTCGTCTTGCAGCGAATCCTGAATTCTTGAAATTCTGGATTTAGTCACGATGAAGCTATTGCCTGCAACGCCAATACATATGATTGAGCGCCAAATCCGCTGATGGTTCCTTGGGCAAGTCCAGAGATAAAGGAAGTATGCCTAAATTCCTCCCGCGCTAGCGGATTGCTTAAATGAACTTCAATTAATCCAGCTGAGAGCAGAGCCGCAGCATCTCTAATTGCGATGGAGTAATGCGTGAACGCAGCTGGATTAAATACCACGAAAGTCTTAGCGGCAGCTGCTTCGTGCAACCATCCAATAATCACGGCCTCATCATTTGATTGCCTGAAATCAATCTCCATGCCAAATTTTGCGCCAGTTTCAATGCATAGATTTTGGATCTCACCAAGAGTAAGAGTTCCGTAAATTTCTGGTTCGCGCGTTCCTAGTTGATCCAAGTTCGGACCGTTCAACACCATAACTTTACGCATGTGTCTCACTGTGCCCTAGTTTGGCGTGAGCAGCAATCAGCAACGCCGTATCTGGCGCCTGCAGAATTGTAGGTTGCCCAACGGATTCCAGGATGATAAATCTGAGTTGATCTCCACGTGATTTTTTGTCAATCGCCATGTTCGCCAACAATTGTTCAAATGATCCACCATCGTACTTAGTTGGCAAACCAACTCCCGAGAGAATGTCGTGATGACGAATTACCACGTCGCCGCTCAAGCGACCGGCTAAGTGCGCCAATTGCGCGACGAACACCATGCCAACACTTACTGCATCGCCATGGCGCCAAGTGAAATTCTCTTGGCGCTCTACCGCATGTCCGAAAGTATGTCCGTAGTTCAAAATCTCTCGACCACTTGAAGTCCCGAGTGTCTCGCGCAAGTCATTGCCGACTACCTGAGCTTTTACTTGGATAGCCCGAGCGATGATCTCGGGTGCGTGTTCCCAGGTAGGGCCCTTCGCTCCCTCGAGATCAGATTCGATCAATTCTAAGATTTTGCTATCCCGGATAAACCCACACTTAATAACTTCAGCTAACCCGCTGATGTAATCCTGTGAGCTTTGCGAATTCAGGAAATCCAAATCGCAAATAACGGCGATTGGTGAGTAGATTGCGCCTACGAGATTTTTACCTGCTGCGGTGTTGATTCCGGTCTTACCGCCGACAGCAGCGTCCACCATGGCAAGCAAGGTGGTTGGAACATGTAAAACTTTCACACCACGCAACCAAGTTGCAGCAACAAACCCAGCTAGGTCAGTAGTTGCACCACCACCTATTGCAATGATCAAATCGTTGCGGGTAAAACCAGCTTCACCTAACGCCGACCAGCAGAATTCTAGAACTTGGGCGGTCTTAGCATTCTCGGCATCTGGAATTTCAATCCCAATGGAAGTTACACCGGACAATTTTGCGCGTACTTTGCCAGCCACTTCGGACATTGCCTTTGGGTGAATAACTGCAACTTTAGAAACACCCGAAAGATGATCATTAATTAAGTCCAAAATATTTCGATCAACTACTACTGAATATGTGTGCTCGGCATGCACTGAAATTGTTGTCATGAGCTTGCACCAACTGCTTTCAATTCAGTAAGAATGTGTGAAACTACTTCGCCTGGAGACAATTTCGAAGTGTCAATGACAATAGTGGCCACTTCCTTGTAAAGCGGCTCTCTGGCCGTCATTAACTCAGCTAGTTGACCACGAACATTTCCAAGTAGAAGAGGTCGATTACGGTTCATTCCAACGCGATCTACTGCTTGGGCTAGTCCCGCGACCAGCCATACCGCGGTAGCACCCTTTACGGCGCTGCGGGTATCGGCATTTCCAAGTGCTCCGCCGCCTAGTGCCAAAACACCGCTGCTGTCTTGAAGCAATTGGATTATCACATCATGTTCAAGGCTTCGAAAAACACTTTCACCATCTTGCGTGAAAATGTCGGACACACTTTTACCAACTTTAGTTTCGATTACTTGATCAGAATCAAAAAATTCCTGCTTGAGAGAATCCGCAAGCAATTTTCCTACTGTGGTTTTACCGGCACCTGGAACTCCAACCAAAACTATCGTGGCCATGTCTACATCCTCAAGTGCGCGCGAAAAGATTCGATGTTTCTGGCCGTCTCGGAAACGTGATCGCCACCAAACTTCTCCAACACTGCGTCAGCTAGAACCAGTGCGACCATTGCCTCAGCAACAACACCCGATGCTGGAACAGCGCACGCGTCACTGCGCTGTGAAATTGCGGTTGCAGCTTCGCCAGTTTCGACATCAACCGTTGCTAGCGCTCTAGGTACGGTTGAGATTGGCTTCATGGCTGCGCGCACTCGAAGTGCTTCACCAGTGCTCATGCCACCTTCGGTGCCACCACTTCGACCAGTTTCCCGTCGCAACGAACCATTCTCGCCAAAGATTTCATCGTGTGCTTGTGAACCACGACGTCTGGCAGTTTCGAATCCGTCACCAATTTCTACGCCTTTGATTGCCTGGATACCCATAAGCGCTGCTGCTAGTTTGCTGTCTAATCGTCGATCCCAGTGCACATGCGATCCCAATCCGACTGGGACTCCGTGAGCTACGACCTCTACGACTCCACCTAAAGTGTCACCATCAGATTGCGCAGCCAAAATTTCGGCCTGCATTGCAGCACTAGCGGTTGGTGAAAAGCAGCGAACTGGATCCTTATCAATATTCGGCAGGTCTACAAAGTCAGGAATCTCGGTGGAATCAGTTTCGATCGAACCGATGCTGACAACATGACTAAGAATTGTTATTCCCGCTACTTGTTGCAAAAACTTCTTCGCTACCTCGCCTAGCGCTACCCGCGCCGCTGTTTCGCGCGCACTCGCTCGCTCCAAAATTGGACGAGCATCAGTTAGGGAATACTTTTGCATGCCGGCCAAATCTGCATGCCCCGGGCGCGGCCGGGTCAGGGGTGCATTTCGTGCGACGTTAACTAAGTCAGCTTGATCTACTGGATCCGCTGACATCACACTTTCCCATTTGGGCCACTCTGAATTCGCAATTGAAATGGCTACTGGTCCGCCTTGTGTTATGCCGTGGCGAATTCCACCTGTGATAGTCACCGCATCTTGTTCAAATTTCATCCGAGCACCTCGGCCAAAACCAAGCCTTCGCCGCGCTAAGGCGGCGTCGATGTCAGCAGTACAGACTTCAACTCCAGCGGGCAAGCCCTCCAAGATTGCAGACAGGGCCGGACCATGAGATTCTCCAGCAGTAAGCCAACGCAACATGACCCTATTCTTTCACCAATTGATCAATAACGCCGAATTGGCAGACTAAATAGTGTTTAAACCACGCGCTAACAGCTCGAGGTTTAAACCAGCGCGCATCTCATCTATTGGTGCCGGCAGATTTGTCATTAACGCGACTTGATGAGCCGCTTGATGCAGCAGCATGCTTAGTCCAGATGTGACAGTGCCACCAGAAATTTCCCATGACGCTGCGAGTTGCGTAGGCCAGGGATGGTAAACGACATCTAGCAAAATCCCCTTGGGTTGCCAGACGTCTTTTGCGACTTCATCAAGCACACCAACTGGAGTGGTGTTAATTACCACGTCACTGGTAAGCCAATTGCAGTCGCTAACTGGCAAATGTGAAACTGGAATATCGATAATCTCGCCCAATTGAATTAATTGCGCCACATCAGACTCATTGCGGGCGATGCAGTCAACTTGGGTAATTCCTAGTTGCGCCATCGCTACCAAAGCAGAACGCGCCGTAGCACCCGATCCAAATACCGTGCCCGTATCCGCTCTGGATAAACCCTGCTCAATGAAGGAATCGACTATGCCAGCGACGTCGGTGTTGAACCCAGAAATGCCATCCGAGAAGGTCAACGTATTAATCGCGCCAGTTTGAGTTGCTACTAAATCGGCGGTTGTTGCAACTAGGAATGCAACTTCCTTAAGAGGCATAGTTAAGGAAACGCCAAGCCAGCTGTCATCAAGACTAGAAATGAAATTTGGAAAATCAGATTCACTCACTTCAATTGCGCTATAGGTGTGATCTAAGCCAAGACACTTGTAGGCACTGTTGTGCAGGACTGGGGAAAGCGAATGTGAAACTGGACTTCCAAGCACTGCTGCTTTCACTAGTAACACACTCCCGCATTTGCATCACAAAAAGCAAGGAACTCATCCTTGTAAATTAAAAATTCTGAATAAGACCTAGTGAATTTTGTTTCTTGGGTATTCAAATCAACCGTTATGAAAAATAGCCAATCACCCGGTTCCGGATTCAGCGCCGCTTCTAGTGCGAGTGCACCTGGGGCATCAATTGGCGTCGGTGGCAATCCATCACGCAGGTATGAGTTGTATGGCGTATCAGTATTTAGTAACTCGGTCGTCAAAATGACATCAGTCTTACCTAGGCCGTAGTTAACTATGGAATCAAACTGTAAACGCATTGGCTCAGCAAGCCGATTGTAAACAACCTGCGCAACTTTAGTGAAGTCGCGCGGATGCCCTTCAACTTCAAGCAAAGATGCAATTGTCACGATTTCATGTGGAGTTCGCCCCATGGCTTTTGCCCGAGCCTCTAGGTCGATTCGAATTGCCTCCGAGTTAAATTTTTCAAGCATTGCAGCAATCATTTGCTCTGCAGTAGTGCCAGGGGCAAATTCATAAGTTGCTGGAAACAGGAATCCTTCAACATTCCCATTCGCGTAATCTGGCAGCCCAAGGTTACTGGCATTGGCGATTGCAGTCTCAAATTCTTGAGCCGCGATTCCCGAAGCTTTAACGAGCGCTTCAACGGTCCAGCTCGTGCGCTTACCTTCGGGTATCACAACTTTGGTTACAACTCGATTGGCAGGATCAAGCAGTGCCAAAATTGCGTCGGAGCTCTTCATCTCCTTAAGTAAGTTGTAACTACCTGGCGAAATGTTTACGCTTTCGGGAATTTTGTTCGCTGCTGAAATAAAGCCGTCAACTGAGGCAACTACGCCGACACTTTTTAAGTCATTGCCAATTCTTGCCAAAGTGGCACCTGGGTCAATTTGGACTTGTATCGATCCAGATCCTGGACCAGGGAAATCTGGCGCACTAGAGAACATTGAGATAGCGCGCGGGACAAATAACCCAATTGCAATTATCACTGTGAAAATTGCAAGCAAGATACGAAATTTTGATCCTTGAGATTTTTTAGTTTTTTTGTGCAATTTTTCAGAGTCTGGCGATGGCTTGTCGCTATTAAGATCTAACTCACTCATTAGTCAACACTACTTCCCTACCAACAAATTCTCCTTGGCGCTTTTCTGACTCTAAGGCGTGTTCCAAAATTATGATGGCGGCTGCTTGATCAATTACTTCTCTACTGGTCTTGTGTGTTCGTCCCGCCTCGTGCAAACCCCGTTGGGCGCTTACCGTACTTAATCTTTCATCGATCATGCGAATGCTAACTGCACTAAGTTCTGGAGTTTGCAAAAGCCTGCTTGCTAACGCTTGCGCAAATTCGATTGCCGCAACTGTTGATTGGGTAGCAGCCCCATTTAGATTTATCGGGTTTCCAACATAGACAACTATGGGTCGCTGCTCATCGATTATTTCAATGGCTCGAGCTATGGCACCCTCGCCTGCGGCAATAGTTTCCAGCGGAACTGCCAACATGCCATCAGGATCGCACTTGGCTATTCCAATGCGAACTGTACCCACATCCATTGCGAGACGAACGCCGCGGAGCATCGATTTAACTTTCTATGCCAGCTGCTGCTGCGCTCAGACTCGCGTCAAGTCCTGCGAGGTTTGCTCCGCCACCTTGTGACATTTCGGCACTACCGCCACCGCGCCCATCGAGAGCTGGCAACATAACTTTCAGGATGTTTGCAGCCGACACTCCAGAATCACGCGCTGCGCCATCAGTGGTAACGACTAAGGCGACCTTGGCGTCATCAATTGTGGCGCCGATTAAGACGTAGTTATTCACCTTGATTCCCGCTTTAGCGGACGTGACTAAATCCCGCAGATCGCCAGCAGTAGTACCAGTCGGGGCTGTGAATCGATACAAATTAGTGTTAGCGACCTTTACTGGTGCGCCAATTAATTCATCGATGTTGCTCGTCAGTGCGCTTGTGCGCGCTTTTGCAATCTCTTTCTCAGCTTGCTTTAAACGATCAAGCATTTTAGAAATTCGATCTGGCAACTCATCCGGTCGCACTTTAGTTAGTTCTGCGAGTTGACCAACTAGGTGGTGCTCGCGGGCCAAATATCGATAAGCATCGGCACCAACCAGTGCTTCTACGCGTCTAATCCCAGCGCCGATTGAACTCTCCGACAAGAAGGTAATCACGCCAAGTTGTCCAGAAGTTTGGGTGTGTGTGCCACCACAGAGTTCTCGCGCCCAGTCGCCAACGCTTACAACACGAACTTGATCGCCGTACTTTTCGCCAAACAGCGCCATGGCGCCAGTTGCTCGCGCTTGGTCTTGCGTCATCAATTCTGCAGTTACTGCCAAGTTGTCCAAGAGCAATTCATTAACCCGTGCTTCAACATCAGATAAAACTGATTGCGGCACGGCTCCAGCGCTTGGGAAATCAAATCTAAAGCGACCAGGTGAATTTTCGGAACCCATTTGTGTTGCAGTATCTCCAAGCGCCTCTCTAAATGCTTTGTGCACCATGTGAGTGGCGGTATGTGCTCTAGATATTGCTAATCTTCGTTGCACATCAACTTGGTTAAGTGCAGCAGCGCCAACCGCGACTGATCCCGCAACGACTCGACCACGATGTACATAAAGTCCAGGTACTGGAGTCTGAACATCATCAACTTCGACCACGCTGCCATCTGCGAAGGTAATCAATCCGTGGTCAGCAAGTTGGCCGCCGCCCTCAGCGTAAAACGAAGTGCGATCGGTTAGCACTTCAACTTCATCACCCATTGCAGCACTTTTCACATCGGAACCAGCGACAACAAGTCCCGTTACTTTGCTCTCAGTTTGCGTCTCGTGATAGCCAGTGAACTCTGTTACCCCAGATTTGCCCATTATTTCTCGGTAGACAGTTACTGGCGCAACGCCGCTCTTGCGCGCAACTGAATCTGCTTTAGCTCGGGTTCGCTGCTCTTGCATGAGACGCCTAAAGCCTTCTTCGTCAACAGCTAGACCTTGCTCAGCGGCCATCTCGAGTGTTAGATCAATTGGGAAACCGAAAGTGTCATGTAATGCAAACGCACTATCTCCACTTAACACTTTCGACTTACTTGATTTCAACTCAGTAGCAGCTAGATCAAATAATGATGTACCTCGCTCAAGCGTGGAAAGAAAAGATTCCTCTTCCGCTTTAGCAATTGAAAGTATCCGACCTTGTTCAGATAACAACTCTGGGTACTGCGGCGCCATTGCCTGGATACTCGCCAAAATCAATTCTTCAATAGAAGGATCATGTGTTCCAAGCAAGCGCATATTGCGCACGACTCGGCGCAGGATTCGACGCAGTACATATCCGCGACCCTCATTACCGGGCAACACGCCATCGGCTATCAAGAACGCGCAAGTTCGGGCATGATCGGCAACGACGCGAAGCGCGATGTCAGATTTTGGATTAGTTCCATACTTCTGACCACTTAATGCACTGGCTCGATCCAAGATGATTCGCGTGGTGTCAATTTCATAAATGTTTTCTACGCCCTGCAAGAGCGCTGCCATTCGCTCTAATCCCATGCCAGTGTCAATACTCTTTGATGGAAGTTCGCCTAGGATCGGGAAGTTTTCTTTACCGCCGCCAGCTCCACGTTCGAATTGCATGAAGACCAGATTCCAAACTTCAAGATATCTAGTTTCGTCCGCGATTGGACCGCCCTCGCGTCCATGTTCTGGACCTCGATCGTAATAGATCTCTGAACATGGTCCACATGGTCCGGGCACGCCCATCGACCAATAATTATCAGCCATATCGCGCCGCTGAATTCGTTCCATCGGAACGCCAACGGTGTTGTGCCAGATGTCGACGCTTTCATCATCGTCCAAATAAACCGTGACCCAAAGTTTGTCTTCCGGAAATCCATAACCGCCATCAGCAACCGATGATGTCAATAATTCCCAGGCGTAAGGAATTGCTTCCTTCTTGAAGTAGTCACCAAAGGAAAAGTTGCCACACATTTGAAAAAATGAAGCATGTCGAGTTGTCTTTCCGACTTCCTCGATGTCCAGTGTGCGAACTACTTTTTGAGCCGACACTGCGCGTGGGTAAGGTGGCGCTGCCTCACCCAGAAAATAGGGCTTAAATGGCACCATGCCAGCGTTAACGAAAAGCAAGGTTGGATCGTCCAGAAGCAAGCTGGCGCTCGGCACAACGGTGTGGCCCTTGGACTGGAAATAGTTCAAAAAGCGCGACCGAATTTCTGCAGATTCCACGTTCTTTCAAACACCTTCCTTATCCTGAGCTCTAACTTGACTCTAATGAGAGTCAATGTTTGTTACTTACTGCCTAAACCTTAACGAACATAGGACTTAAGGGTTTAATCCCTACCCAGTAACGAGCGAATTTTTTTCCAAATTTCCAGCCAGTTACTCTCCTCGCCATGAGGTGACGGCTGGTAATACCGAGCAGTTTTCAGTGGTTCAGGTAGGTACTGCTGACCTGCTACACCTTGAGCAACATCATGAGGATAAATGTAGCCAACCCCATGCCCCATGTCGCCAGCTCGGGCGTAATGAGAATCCCGAAGCGGCGCCGGCACCACGCCAATATCGCCCGCTCTCACATCAGCTATCGCTCGATCAATCGCTAAATAAGCAGCATTTGATTTTGGTGCTAAAGCAAGTGAAATTGTGGCCTGGGACAAAGTGATTCGCGCCTCCGGCATACCAATCAGAGCCACGGTTTGGGCCGCAGCCACTGCGATACTCAAGCTTGCGTTGTCCGCTAAACCAATGTCCTCACTTGCGCTAATCATTAACCTGCGGGCGATAAAGCGTGGATCTTCCCCAGCTTCCAACATGCGTGCTAGGTAATGCAACGCTGCATCAACATCGGATCCCCGAATTGATTTTATGAAGGCACTAATTATGTCGTAGTGCTGATCACCGGCTTTGTCGTACCTAACTATGTTGTGATCACTTGCTGCGCTTATGTCAGCCGCCGTAACCTTCGTTCGATCGTTGCTTAGGGCAACTCCAGCTGCAGCCTCTAAAACCGTAAGTGATCTACGCGCATCACCCCCAGCAAGTCTCACGATAATGTCGTGCGCCTCGTCATCAAGTGATACTGCATTATTCAAACCCCTTGGGTCGGATACTGCGCGCGCTAAAACTTGTCTGATGTCATCGTCCGACAATTCAGTAAGTGTGACCAGTAGTGATCTAGACATCAACGGTGCAATAACTGAAAACGAGGGGTTCTCAGTTGTGGCCGCCACTAGCGTCACCCAACCGTTTTCCACTCCGGGCAAAAGTGCGTCTTGCTGAGTCTTATTAAAGCGGTGAACCTCATCAACAAATAGCACAGTTGATACGCCATAGATTGACTTATTCTCCTGCGCGCTGGTGATTACTTCCCGAACATCTTTAACGCCCGCATTAATCGCGGATAACTCCATGAACTTCGCTGAACCAGCACGAGCAATCAACTGAGCCAGAGTCGTTTTTCCGCTACCAGGTGGCCCCCAGAGAATCACCGAGGTTTTAGCATCGGTATCTCCTGGGGCAAGTAATTTGTGCAGTGGGCTGCCAGTTGAGATAGCTCTTCGTTGGCCGACAAACTCCTCGATAGACCTTGGTCGCATTCGAACCGCTAGCGGCGCGCTGGCACCACTTTGATCAAATAACGAATCAGTCATTACTCGCGACTTCGGCATTTGGATCGGCGTC
>JASJMK010000035.1:0-7655 GCA_037619625.1 Actinomycetes bacterium | reverse complement strand
CCATCTGGCACAACTGGATCAGGGTGCTCACCTATGTAAAGTCCAGCAAGTGGGTTTTCGTCATTTCCGCTCTTAGCAACTACTGCGCGCATTACTCGTCATCCTCGTCATCATCAAGGCGGGCAAGCCAGGTAGCAAGCCGCTCAGTTGGAATTTCAAAATCTGGATATGTGTCAACAAACTCTCGCATGCGTCCAGCTAACCATTCAAATGTTACTTCTTCTTCGCCGCGCCGCTTTTCAAGTTCTTCGATTCCACGATCAGTGAAGTACACGGCGGCTCCTTTCTTTATGAATGTAGCGACTAGTTAAATGCTTGCGCGACTAGGGACTGTTGTTCAAGTTCGCTTCGGTGTTGCGAGCCTACGGCTGGGGAACTGGAAGCCGGACGAGAAACAACCGTTAATTGGCGGTTAATCACCTCTGGCAGGTTCATTGCCATGAAACTCCAGGCTCCCTGATTCGCTGGCTCTTCTTGCACCCATCGGATTTCTGAAAGATTCTTATAGCGAGCTAATTCAGGTGGCAATGTAATCGTTGGTAATGGGTAGAGCCGCTCAAGTCGCACAATCGCAACATCTTTGCGCCCTAATTTTTCTCGCTCGGCTACGAGGTCATAGTAGACCTTGCCACTGCAAAGCAAGACAGTTTTCACTTCGTCAGGACTTGCGGTTGTGTCGCCAATAATTGCTTTAAATGTGCCTTCGGTAAAGTCACTTACTTTTGAAGTTGCAAACTTAGCCCGAAGTAATGACTTTGGAGTAAATACAACTAGCGGCCTAATCAAAGTGGACTTAACTTGCCAACGCAACAAATGGAAAAAACTTGCCGGGGTAGTTGGCATGGCTACTGTGATATTGTCTTGCGCACATTGCTGCAAGAACCTTTCAACTCGTGCAGATGAGTGATCTGGACCTTGACCTTCTTGTCCGTGTGGAAGTAACAAAACTAAGCTGCTCTTTTGCGCCCACTTTTGCTCACCTGTTGTGATGTATTCATCAATCATGGTTTGTGCG
Organism: Actinomycetes bacterium; assembly: GCA_037619625.1. Lineage (GTDB taxonomy): Bacteria > Actinomycetota > Actinomycetes > S36-B12 > UBA5976 > UBA5976. Next base: position 6,640 of record JASJMK010000035.1, on the reverse strand, counting down.
CCGTTTGCGAAGTCGCCGAATTGCGCCTCCCACATAGTCAGTGCTTCTGGTCGAATTACGGAATAGCCATATTCAAATCCCATAGCCGCATATTCACTTAGTAGTGAATCGTAGACATCTAATTTTGCGCCAGCCTCGTAGCAAGTCTTAAGTGGCTTGTATTGCCAACCGGTCTTTTTATCAACAATTACTGCGTGGCGATGCCCGAAGGTTCCGCGCCGGCTATCTTGTCCAGCCAGGCGAACCACGGTGCCCTCAGTTAAGAGTGATCCAATTGCAAGCGCTTCTCCCATACCCCAATCGATGGCATCGTTAGCTACCATGTCAGCACGGCGAGCTAACTGTGGCGCTAATCTCGGGTGCACGATAAATCCGTCAGGCATTTTGGTTTGGCTTGCAACTACCCGATCTATCACTTCGCGGGTAATCGCAGTAGGAACTTCCCACGTTGGCGTCTGCGGTTCCAGAGTTTGCTGGCCGTGTGAAATTACTTCAGCGGCTGCTGCGTTGAAGTGTCCCGTAGTTTCAGACTTTGTAGTTTGGAAAACACTCTCCAGCTCATTTTGGTAGTGCTTCAAAGCGTCTTCAGCTTCGTCCAGAGTTATATCTCCGCGACCCACAAGTGCTTCAGTGTATAACTTACGAACTGAACGCTTTTGATCAATGATTTCGTACATAAGTGGCTGAGTTAATGAAGGATCATCCGCTTCGTTGTGTCCGCGGCGACGGTAGCACACCAAGTCAATAACGACATCTTTGTGAAACTCTTGTCGGAATTCGAATGCTAATTGCGCAACTCTAACTACAGCTTCGGGATCATCGCCATTTACGTGAAACACTGGCGCTTGAATCATGCGAGCCACATCAGTTGGGTACACACTTGTGCGGCCGTACCGAGGAGATGTTGTAAATCCAACTTGGTTGTTAATAATCAAATGGATCGTGCCACCCACTCGGTAACCCTGTAATTGACTCATTTGTAGAGTTTCGGCAACAACTCCTTGGCCAGCAAAAGCGGCGTCACCGTGCAATACCAAGGGAAGTACTGAGTATTTTTCTTTGATTCCGATGATGTCTTGCTTGGCACGAACAATTCCTTCCAAAACTGGATCCACTGCTTCTAAGTGGGAAGGGTTTGCTGCGAGGTAAACCTTGACCTCCGCACCCGTTGCAGTTTTGTAGGTGCTCTTAGTTCCCAGGTGGTATTTCACATCGCCAGAACCTTGAACCGATTCTTCGCCATAGTTGCCTTCAAATTCGCTAAAGATTCTTCCGTAACCTTTTCCTGCGATGTTCGCTAGCACATTAAGTCGGCCGCGGTGCATCATGCCAATGCAAACCTCATCAAGCTGGGCATTTGCAGCTTCAATTAAAATCTGATCTACAAATGGGATTGCGCTCTCGCCGCCTTCGAGACTAAAGCGCTTTTGCCCAACATATTTGGTCTGCAAGAAATTTTCAAAAGCTTCTGCTTCGTTTAATTTGCGTAAAATTCGCAATTGTTCATCGCGATCAACTTTTACTTGCTTCTTTTCTAACCGATCTTGAATCCATTTACGTTGGCCGGGATCTTGGATGTGCATGTATTCAACGCCGATAGTTCGGCAGTATGCATCACGTAAAGTACCCAATATTTCGCGAAGTTTGGCAAACGGACGGCCACTAAAGCCACCTGTGGCAAATTCCCGATCTAAATCCCAAAGCGTCATGGCATGACTCGCAATATCTAAATCTGGGTGCGATCTTTGATGGTATTCCAGTGGATCAATGTCAGCTAAGAGATGACCTCGTACTCGGAAAGCATGAATCATTTCTTGGACTCGAGCGGTCTTATCTAAATCAGCATCATGAGATGTTGCCAGATCCTGCGCCCAGCGAATTGGTTCATAAGGAATATGTAGCGCTCGGAAAATGTCTTCATAAAAATTAGAGTCGCCGATCAACAAATTATGAACGCGTCGCAGGAAGTCGCCAGATTGCGCTCCTTGTATTACCCGGTGGTCATAAGTGCTCGTAAGCGTCAGTGTTTTGCTGACTGCGTTGCGCGCCAATGAATCATCGGAGGCTCCTTGCCATTCAGCTGGATAATCCATGGCACCAACACCAATGATTACTCCTTGCCCTGGCATCAATCGCGGTACGGAGTGAACCGTGCCGATAGTTCCGGGGTTAGTCAAACTTGCTGTTGTTCCTTGGAAATCTTCAACAGTTAACTTTCCGGAGCGCGCTTTGCGCACAACATCCTCATACCCAGCCCAAAATGCTGCGAAGTCCATTTGATCAGCGCTTTTAATACAAGGAACTAAAAGTTGCCGAGAGCCATCTTCTTTAGCAAGGTCAATTGCCAGGCCAAGTCCAACTTGTTGGTGACGTGAAATTGCTGGCTTATCATCAATGGTTGTGTACGACACATTCATGTCAGGCATTTCGCGTAAGGCTCGTACGATAGCAAAACCAATTATGTGAGTGAAACTAACTTTGCCGCCACGACCGCGAGCTAAATGATTATTAATGACGATGCGGTTATCAACCATAAGTTTTGCCGGTATCGCGCGAACCGAAGTAGCAGTTGGAACTTCCAAACTAGCTTCCATATTTGTGACAACTCGAGCGGATGCACCCTTCAATTTCTCAATTACATCCGGAGATGATGAAACTTGCACTGGCGTAACATCGGCAGCAGGTGGAGCAGCAGGTGGAGCAGCAGGTGGAGCGCTCGCGTGGTTTACCACCGGCGCTGGAGTGCTGGCTGCCGGAGGCACAGCAACACTTGCGGCCGGAGGCACAGCAACACTTGCGGCCGGAGCTGGGGCACTTAATCGAGGTTGCAATGCGGAATTTGAAGCTGCAGCCTTTGCCGAGTCATCATTCGGTGAGTAATCTGCAAAAAACTCCCACCACGCGGAATCCACAGAATTTTTATCTGCTAAATACTCTTGGTACATCTCATCTACGAGCCAATCGTTGGCTCCAAAAGGACTATTTACTGGTCCGGGCACAGCTTGGGCGCCTTCCTGGTCGATTTATTACCCAAGCGTATCGCGCCCATTTGCCAGTGCTGAACATGCACCTTTTGAATCGATACGGCAGGCTTAAGGATATGCAGCCAATTTCATCCAGTGCCCTCGCAGACCAAGTCGCGCTGATTACTGGTGGCTCGCGGGGGATCGGGTTTAGCGCAGCCAAAGCACTGGGGAACTTTGGTGCAACCGTGCTGCTTGTGGGAATAAGCCCCGATAACTTAGCTCGAGCGGTGGCCGAACTAGTTAGTTTGGGAATTGATGCGGACGGAATTTGCGTTGATGTGGCAGATGGCGATGCGGTTGCAGACAAGATAGGAAGTCACGCATTGGCTGCACGTGCTGACATTTTGATAAATTCCGCTGGCGTGATGAGCGAGAAGATGTCTAAAACGTTGCGAACCTCACAGCAGGAATGGCGCCGAGTGATGTCCATTAATCTCGATGGCACTTTTAACATGGTCGCCGCAGTAGGACCACAGATGGCTTCGCGCAAAAGTGGACGAATCATAAATGTCTCAGCCTGCCTTGGAAGATTTACTGGCCCAGGATTAGCAGGCGGACTGGCGCCGTATCGAATATCAAAAGCTGGTGTAAATGCTTTAACAAAAAACTTGGCGGCGGAATTAGGAAATGGTACGCGCGGTGTACTTGTTGATGCGATGTGTCCTAATCACACGCAAACGGATATGGGTGGTCCGTTAGCGCCACGTACCCCAGACGAAGCAGCGGACACAATTTGTTGGTTAGCTACCCGAACCCATGATGTCGACATCCAAACAGGTTTCCTTTGGGAAGATCGAAAAATTGTTCCTTGGTAAAGATCACTGACCACGGAATTGTAAGTCAGCGGAACTCTTTACCGCATGTAAGTCAAAGTACGCCTTTTCCCGTTCTTGCCAAATCAACATTTCGGCTCTAACGGATTCGCCGTCGCGCTTAACAACTCGTTCTAGACGTAATTCTTCGTCCGCTTCAATCCAGATTGCTTGCGAGACCTGTTGTCGCAGCGAAGTATGTCCGGATCCAACTCCCTCGATAATTACCACAGGTGAGTAAGCAACTTCGTTCCAAGAACTAAACGCCATCTTTCCCCAGTCATAACGCAAGTGCCTAGGTGGCAATCCACTTTCAAGTGGCTTCAAAATCCAAGCTTGAATTCTTTCAAATAGAACTGGGTCAAGTGACTTATCCCAACCTTCGTACAACTCGTCAAGGTGGATCACACTTGCTTGCTCAAGTTCGTTAGCTAAATTTGTTGCCAAAGTTGTCTTGCCACAACCCGCAGGGCCATCAATGGTGACAACACGCACTTGTCCACATTTAGGCAAGCTGTTCTTAATCGCTGCAACCGCATCGAGGAGGAGAAGTTGCTCAGACAACTTGGCTTCCCACGGAATCGGTTTCCAATTTGCGCCAATTGATCCAGCCACGAAGGGCTATCACTGTGAATAATACGTAGAGCAATGAAGTGAACTTCAGATCTTGACTCCAATAAAGTGCCACATACGCTGCATCGACAATTAACCAAACGAGCCAATTTTCCCGAAATTCTAAAACCATAAGAATTTGTGCAACAACACTAAAAACTAAGCCGAAAGCATCAGGTTTGGCAGCAGCGGCCCCTATTGAGATCAGCAGGGGCGTGATTGCCAACCAAGTAATTGCGCCAAGAACTATGACTAGAATTCGTTGCAACCACGAAAGATTCTTTGATTTGGCACCCTTTGGTCCCCAGCCAAACCAACCCCAAATAGCGGCAGCAATAAATACCAACTGCAATGCAGCACTCGCGTAAAGCGAATAATTAATAAATAACCAGCCGTAGAGCGCACTAGATAAACCCCACCATGGCCACATTATTTGCTTGCCTGTTGTGCCAAGCCAAACGCCAATTAAGGATGCAATTACTGCAACAAATTCCAGGAATGTGACTTGATACCCAAGAACGGTGAATAAAACTGTTGCTACGAATTCGTTAATAGCTGACAACATGACTAACTTCCTCCCAAAGTCCGCATTACCGGACTGGTTAAACGGTCGGTGTGGTGATCTAGGATCGGACACCCTCTCAGTTCGCCTGGTTGCGAACTCCCGTGTCTTGCAAAATAAACACTACAGCACAGGCCAGCCTGACGCAGAGCGGCAAGTGTGGTTTGCCCAGTAGGAAAGTAAGGACAGTAAGTAACAACGGTAAGCGCAGTAAGCACTGGTAAAGTCACAGACGGCAGGTAAATTGCCCGCGTAGCTCAGTGGATAGAGCGTCTGCCTCCGGAGCAGAAGGTCGAAGGTTCGATTCCTTTCGCGGGCACGTGAGCAACAACCCAACTTCCAAGCGCACTTACTTGCTGCGAAGGGTAACCGTATTTGGCGCAGCCATTCTTTTGCTCCTAGTTTTATTGAAACTTCTTGCTGGCTTGCTGACCCCTGAATCAACTTCAGTAGATTCGGCGCCAATCCCGATACCCGTTGCGACGCCAGTTTTTGATTGCGCTACTAACACTCCACTTCCGCAGACTTTCATTGACGCTTGGGTTGTTGAGTACGGCGCAGTTGACTTTAATGCGACTGTTATTGATCTCGTTGAAAACTGCTCTTATTCGATGGGGGAGCCAGCAGCTGTATTCCCAACTGCTTCAACTGGGAAAATTATTATTGCAACAGGAGTGCTGGAATTAGTTGGTGCTGGCACATTAGATTTTTCCAGCGTTGAGAGCGATTTAACTTTGATGATTACGCAATCAGATAACAACGCTGCAGATCGGCTATTTGATGTGATGGGTAGAAACGATGCAGTGATTTCGATTTGTGAACGCTACGGATTAACTTCCACGACAACTGGTGGAGCGTGGGGAACCATACTCACTAATTCTCTTGATCAAGCAAATCTTTTAAATCAAGTAGTTGGAACACAGGACAGCGCATTGCCACAGGCGCAGCGAGTCATACTTCGCGACTTGTTAACAAAAGTAAATCCTCAACAAGCCTGGGGCGCGGGAAGTGTCACAATTCCTGATTGGACTGTTGCGGTAAAAAACGGTTGGTACTTATCCGTTCCAGGAGATAGACCACCGGAAGGGCTTTGGCGGATAAATACTTTGGGATATGTCTGGGACCAATCGAACCAGCCACGTTGGATTTTTACTGGTTATTCAAATACTTGGCAAACCGAAGAGCGCGGAATTTCCGCATGGAATGCAGTTTCAACGCAGCTTTCAAACTCGCTTGGCATTCGCTAAGACGCGTAAGGTTCCATAGCGGGACATTTTGTACCTGGTGCGACTAGTGGCTCAAAATGCCACCATTCATTTATGTAGCGCCGGCACAACCCATATTTGTATCCGTTTTTATCTAGCCAAGCAGCAGACTGCCGAGCCTTTGTTCCACTGATTCCGTAATTGATGTCGATTGCCAGTCCCCATGGATGATTTGATTTCTCTGCTGGCAACACCCATTTAGTTGCCTCTGCTTTTGAGCCATGCTTTTTTACTGCTTGCTTAAAGAGATATTTTTGCCGTTCAAGACTCCGGTAACCACTGGTGATGTTAATGTCGTAACCCTTTTTCTGGGCGGCAGTGCGTGCCACCAAATAACGGGCATTGAGGTGCTTATCTAATTCA
>JASJMK010000034.1:0-8683 GCA_037619625.1 Actinomycetes bacterium | reverse complement strand
GGTTTACACCTACGAAGTAACGCGTTGCGCTTATGCCGAGATGTACCAAGAAATGGGTCTTGCTGAAATCGGTAACCTACTTTCTTGCACCAGAGATTTCGAATTCATAGTTGGGTATGACCCAAGTATTGAAATTACCCGAACCAAAACCATCATGGGTGGCGATTCGCATTGCGATTTCCACTACGTGCGCAAAGCCCAGGCATGACAACTCCAAAAATTGATTCCGCTCGACTCTGGAAATCATTAACCGAGATTTCAGTGTTTGGCGCGACACCAGCAGGTGGACTTCACCGGCTGGCTGCGTCCATAGAAGATGGGCAAGCGCGAGATTACGTAGTTGCTGCCGCCAAAGAAATTGGTTGCGCGGTACGTATCGATGCACTCGGCAATACATTCATGCGACGTGCTGGAACTGATTCCAATGCAAAGGCAATTCTGGTTGGATCACATTTAGATTCCCAGCCTCTCGGTGGCAAGTATGACGGAATCTATGGTGTGATGGCGGGCTTGGAATTGCTTCGGGTACTACACGAATCTAAAACTGAAACAAAGCATGCAATTGAAGTTGCAGTTTGGACCAATGAAGAAGGCGCTCGCTTCGCCCCAGCCATGATGGGCGCGGCGTATTTTGCTGGAAAATTTACTGCGGATGAATTGTTGGTCCGAAAAGATGTTGCTGGAGTTCAACTGGGGAACTCGTTAACCGAAATTGGATATGCCGGAACTGACATAGTTTCCCCGAGTGAACATAAGGCCTACTTCGAGATACATATTGAACAAGGACCAATTTTGCAGGATGAGAATCTGCAGATTGGCGTGGTTACTTTGGTGCAGGGCATGCGCTGGTTCCGCGTCGGAATCACTGGCCAATCTGGTCACACTGGAACGTACCCAATGGAGACTCGTCGGGACGCCTTGGTTGCAGCCTCGCACTTGATCAAGGCCGTGCAGCAAATCGGCTTGGATCAACCACTAACAGGCCGTGCAACTGTAGGTCACATTGTTGTTACTCCCAACTCCCCCAATGTGATCCCAGGTCACGTGGAATTAATGGTTGAATTTCGAAATCCTGAAGTTGCTGTGCTTGATGTGATGACCACTTCACTCAATCAAGCTTTAAAAGAGACTGCAGATAGATACGGTGTTGAAATCGTACATAAGCAAGAACTAGATTCGGCAACCATCGATTTCACCTCCGAACTAATTGACCTAGTTGAGCAAGCCGCATCAACTTGCGGCAAAACATCCAAGCGCATGATTTCTGGCGCTGGCCACGATGCCTGTCGGCTTGCCGCAGTGATGCCAACCACCATGATTTTTATTCCTTGCGACAAGGGAATTAGTCACGCTGAAGATGAGGCAATAACCCAAGAATGGGCTGCCGACGGTGCCCAAGTTCTAGTGGAGACAGTGCTTCATTTTGATAAAAACTTTAATTAAATCTTGTAGCAGTAGGCGTCGATTTACTTGCTTGGTGCCTTGAGAACGAAAGTTTCAAGCGAGTAAGGGCCACCAATCGCATTTGGTTTATCGCTTGTCGATACATAGATGCGCCAAACTCCTGGGGACAATTCATATCCAGTTGGATCAAGGTAATTTTTTTCCGAATCATTTATAAACGGTTCCGGATCAACTTCCCAAGTCATTCCGTCAGTTGACCAAGCAAGATACATTTTTTGTGGAAGTCTCGAATCATCAGGTGTCGTAGACAATAATGCGACCCAATCATTAGCTTCTGCCTTCAACAAGTACGGATCAACGTATGCGTCTGAAAATCTAATTCCTTCATCCTCGGTAAAGTTGAGTCCATCCTTGCTGGTACCACTTTTTATTACTTCCCAGCGTTCGCCCTCTTGCATGTCAACCCAAAGCATTCGAGTGTCACCTGAAGGATCTACAAATGTGTCTGGGACTCCCCAGGCTGCGCCTGGTTTTGCCTGCACAATTCCAGTGTCAGTTCCATTCTTGAAATTCTCTAATGAGTCACTAGTTGTGACCTTTATCGTCTTCTGAGATTTCTTGGGGTCCGGTGGCTCTGGTTTTGTGCCAGGCGCCGGCATCGGACCTGTCATCAAGATGTCCGTGTAGTACATGTTCCACTTGCCCACAGGAGTCTTGATCAAAGTGGGGTCAGCTCCCATTGGCATCTGCGCATTAACTGGCTCAAATGTCAGGCCATCTTGAGACTTATATAGTTTGATTCCCATATCCGTTGAATAGAGATACACCGTTCCATTTTCCAGAATTGCTTCTGGTGAAACTCCAGCTATTCCCAGTGAACTTAGCCCTTCTATTGTCCAACCCTTATGTAAAGCGACTACCGATTCTTGTGGTGCTTCATTGGCCTGTGGCTGTTCTGTGGAGCTGCAGCCAGTAAGAATGAGCGCCGCAGAAATCGCTGTTACAAGTTTGGGGTACATATAAAACTCCTTACATCGAAATAAACTTATAGTTCAAAGTTTCATTTTGGCAAGGGATTCGTACTGGAATCTGGTTTTAACTTCGTAGCCTGAATTTTCGGTTTCGCTGGACGGTACCACTATCTCTAGCAAAAAGAAGGCGCTAAATCCCGTCGGATTCAGCGCCTTCTAGTGGCAGATAGTGGGTTCGAACCACTGTAGCTTGCGCGACGGATTTACAGTCCGCTCCCATTGGCCGCTCGGGCAATCTGCCATGCCGCCCAAAGGCAACTTAGTAAGGATACCGACCGAATGGGCATAATTGCCAATCGGCAATTGATTAAAACGAATCCATGATGTGTCGGTTTCCGCGGTCAAATGTTAGGTAATTCCAAGTCCAGTCAGCCATGGTTCCAATTTTGTTGCGACCGCCAAGAATGTAAAACAAGTGCAACCATAACCACGCTAGCCAGGCAATAGCACCAGAGATGCGGATTCCTTTAACTTCCACAATTGCCTTATGTCGTCCGATTGTTGCCATCGAACCTTTGTCTTTATAAGAGAAGTTACTCAGTTCTTTTCCAGAACTTAAAGCTTGGATTTGCTTGGCTAAGAAGCGACCTTGTTGCATGGCAACCGGGGCAACCATTGGCAATAAATATCCGTCTTTGCCGGCAACGCCTGCGATATCGCCAAGTGCCCAGATGTTTTCATAACCTGTTACTTGCAGCGTCGAAGTCACATCGATGCGCCCACGCGTTATCGGCATATGTAATGTATCCATTGCTGGCACACCCTTAACGCCCGCAGCCCAGACCGTTGTGTTAGCAGATATCACTGAACCATCGGTAGTAATAATCGAATCAGAAAGTACTTCTTTCACAGCGGTGTTAGTGCGCACGATAACGCCGAGCTTTTCCAAATCTTGTTGCGTTTTACGGGACAGTGATTCCGAAAATGAGGGAACTAGATGTGGTCCCGCTTCAATTATTGAAACTTGAATTCTACTAGCAGCTGGTTTGTAATCAGAACTCAACGGGCCACGCACAAGTTCGGCAAATGCGCCAGCCATTTCAACACCAGTTGGGCCGCCGCCAACGATTGCAATATCGTGTGTTTCAGTGTTGTCTTCACGACACATAACTTCGTATGCTCGCATTACTTCTGACCGAATCGTCAATGCCTCAGAAACCGTTTTCATTCCGCGAGCGTTCTCTGCGACACCAGGGATACCAAAGTCTGCTGTGGTTGAACCCATTGCGATCACTAAGTGGTCGTACTTAACAACGTGACCATCATTTAGCGTTAATTCATTTTTTGTTGGATCAAGTTTTTCTGGTGTTCCCATCCGAAACGCAACATTAGTTTTGCGAAGTGCGCCCCGAATTGGATAAGCGACATGATCAGCAGCAAGTCCAGCAGTAGAAACTTGGTACAAAAGTGGCAAGAAAGTTTGAAAGTTATGGCGATCAATTAATGTCACATCAGCGAACTTTGTCATGGCTCGCGCTGCAGTGAGTCCACCAAAACCGGCGCCAAGAATGACTACTTTAGGCAATGCCATGACGACCCCAATTCGTTATTGGCTAGAGATACAGACGAGTCCCCACAGCCAGGTCTTGGCACCGAGCTCATTAGGGATTGCGCAAATCCGCCATCCGCGACTAAGTCCGCGCCGGTTACATAGCGGGCACGATCGCTAGCTAAAAACGTCACCACATCGGCAATATCTTCGGATTTCGCTACCCGCCCTATTGGCACAGCGGCATCGCGGCGCTGTGCCACATCGCCAACTTGGTAATACGCCTCGGTCATCGGGGTGCGCACCAAACCTGGGCTCACAGTATTGCTTCGCACACCCTTTGGTCCCAGTTCAAAAGCAAGTTGCTTGGACATAATCACGACGCCAGCTTTGCTCACGCTGTAGGCACCACTTGAGCCTTGCGGGTTAGAGCTAGAAATAGATGCGACATGAACCATTGCGCCGTGACCAGATGCAATTAAGTGTGGGGTGAAGGCTCTAGCCACCAAAAAGTAGCCAGTTAAATTCACTTTTAGTAAGTCATCCCACTGCGAAGTTTCTAGATCGGCAAGTGCGCCTGGTCGTATAAGTCCGGCGGCATTGACCAAAATATCACACTGCTTGATGTTTGCTGCCACCTCGCTGATACCGACTTCGTCGGTGACATCACAAACAGCGCCAGTTGCCTTAAATCCTGCTTTTGAAATTTCCGAAACCGTAGCATCAACGAGTTCTTGGGAGCGATCCAAAATTACGCAGCGCACACCATTGGCACTTAACTCAACTGCAACTGCTTTTCCAATTCCGCTGCCAGCTCCAGTAATTACGGCAGTCCTACCAACAAGACCAAGCCATTCGCTCATGAGGAAATTGTTTCCTTTTGTACTTCCGACATAATGCTCAGTGCAGTCTTAGTGTGTTCAACTTGCTCGAGCCAGATTGGTCGCAAGATATCAATGCGCCACTCTTTTTCTTGCAATTTTTCAAGTGGGCCAGCAATGGCTCGGAATCCCCCAGCTTGCTCATGTAGTCGAACCATTTCAAGGGCTAGCTTTGCTTGAATTGAATAAATCGGTGGTTGTGGTCCGCGGGCACCGATCATGCCGATCAAATAAAATTTTTCCAAGCCAATTGGTACGACTGCGGCTCCCACTCTCAGCGGAACACCTTCTTGTCTTTCGATGTATTCCTCAGACAAAAATGGAAGAGAGGCATGGAAACCAGTGGCATACAAAATCGTGTCATATTCCTTGGCGGTCCCATCACTGAAGTGCACGGTCTTACCATCGAACCTTTCGATACCTGGCTTTACTGAAATCCGGCCGTGATGAATCCAATAGAGCAACAGCTGATTCACAACAGGTGGGCCATCAGCCAAAGTTTTGTGATCTGGCGCTGGCATGCCTGGATAGTTTTCGTGGGTGCCAACCGATAGTCGAATCATTAAGCGCGCGATTAAATCTTGTTCTTCAAATGTGAATTCCTGCATCCAGCCAAGTTCGGCTCGAGGAACCCCGAAGAAAGTTTTTGGTTGGAAGAAATGTCCGCGGCGAATCACAATATCGGTTTCGAAATGATTTTGCGCTGCATCAACTGCTAAGTCACATCCCGAGTTACCAGAGCCAATGACCAGGACTCGGGTTCCATCTATATCTTTAGTACTGACATAACTGCCCGAATGAATAGTTTTGCCAGTAAATTCACCGCGGAACTCTGGTCGCTTTTCATCCCATAAGTGCCCATTGCCAACGAAAACTCCGTCATAAGTGTCGGTCTTGCCATCGCTAGTGGTCACGATCCAGCCTGCGGAACCAGTTGGGCCATCGGTTGGTAGCGGTTCTACTCGATCAACCGAAACCCCGAACGATACCTGCTTTTTTAAGTCAAACTCTTCGGCAAAGTCTTCGAAGTACTTCAGCATCAATTTGCGACTTGGAAAAATCGGCCAATCTTCTGGCATTGGATGGCCGTCATAACCCGTAACTTTGCTGGAAGTAATCAAGTGCAATGCTTCATAGTCAGTGTTCCAGTGTCCACCGACATCATGCGTACGCTCAAAGCAATCAAACTCAAGACCAGCATCCAGCAGAGTTTTCATTGAGGCTAGGCCAGCTGGGCCAGCGCCGATTACACAGTACCTACTCATCGCATTACATCCCCACCGGAAATCACAATAGTTTCTCCATCTACAAATCCCGCTTTCGTTGGATCCGAAAGCATCCAAACCCACTCTGCTATTTCAACTGGTTGCGCTACCCGACCAATCGGAATCGACTTCGCTGCTTCTTCCATACGTCCAGTGGCAGCATTTCCTGGGGTGGCAACCCATCCTGGCGCAATTCCATTAACTCGAATACCCTTTGGGGCCAATTCCAAGGCCAGAGACTTAGTGATCATGATGACAGCAGATTTTGAAGCGCCGTATAACAACTGTCCGGGCGAAACTGTAAATCCGTCAACGGACGCAAAGTTAACTACGGATGTTCCAGACTTCATATAAGGAACGCAAGCTGCAGTGACATTTAAAACTCCAAGAACATTTATCTCAAAAATAAATTTGAAATTTTCTGCCGTAAAAGTTTCCAGGGTAGTTGGCGGAAATACTCCTGCAATGTTTGCAACACAATCAACTTGTCCGCCAGCAGTGGCAACCGCAGGTGCCAACGCTGCTTCTAAATTACTGCGATCACGGACATCGGCGATAACCCAATGTAAGTTGGCGGATGCAATGCCTGGATTAGCAGCGATGTCAATGGCAATGACTTGCCATTCGCGACTTAAGTACAACTCGGCAGTTGCCCGGCCCATTCCACTACCAGCACCAGTAATTACCGCGGTACCCAAATGGAACTCCTAGACTCGCCAACAACTTGCAATATGAAAGAGAATCACGAAATCTCCATAGGGAAACATTACGTCAAAATTGGCTAATACGCGGCTGGTATTTTAAATTCCACTCCAGACTTAACTTCGCGCGCCAGGCTCGGTAAAGTTATCCTGCAGAAACAAACTAAGCGAGGTAACCCATGGCCGACTCAAGTATGGACATAGTAAGTAAAGTTGACCGCCAGGAAGCAGACAATGCTCTTGGCCAAGCCGCTAAAGAATTGGCGACTCGATTCGACTTCAAAGGCACTGAAACTTCCATTGAATGGAAGGGTGAAATGGGTGTTGAGATTTCCTCGGGCACCGAGGACCGCGCCAAGGCTGCGCTAGAAGTTTTCCGAGAGAAGTTAATTAAGCGTGGTGTTAGTCTCAAGTCATTTACTGCTGGGGACCCACGGTTATCTGGTAAAGATTACAAAATCAATGGTGAGTTCAAGGCTGGTATTAGCCAAGAACAAGCGAAGAAAATTGGAAAAATTATTCGTGACGAAGGTCCAAAGACTGTCAAGACTCAAGTTCAAGGTGAAGAGCTTCGGGTAACTAGCAAGAGTCGCGACGACTTGCAGGCAGTGCAGAAGCTATTGAGCGACGCAGAACTAGATTTCGCAGTTCAATACACCAACTACCGCTAGCTACTTCTTTCGGCGGCCACTTGGGGGTTCATTGAGTTGGGGCGCTGGTGATCCGTCATCGCGCCTGGCACTTGGAAGTGATGCTGCCAGTTCAGCTAAACCGTAGATAAGCTCTGGCCGAGATTGTCCCGCAGGCATTTCTGACTCCGACCAGAACAAAGCATCAAAGGGGCAGACATCAATACAAATTCCACACCACATGCACTGACCAAAATCGATAGTAAAAGAATCTAAAACGTTCTTGGTGGATTCGCGCCGAGAGTTACTGTAAGTCGGGGCATCCGGATCAGCCTCACTGTGGGCATTGATGGTGATGCACCAATCTGGACATTCACGCACGCATAACATGCAGGAAGTGCAAGATGCTGGGTGCAGGGCAATAGTGGAATGGTTCATGCTTGCCACGATTCAAATACGCCCGGTGGTAACGAGGTTCGCCGGCGCGCGCTAACTTCTGGCTCAACTGCGCCTGGCCAGGGGGTCTGTGCTCTAGTCGCAAGTGCGAAATCGCGGCGTAGCGGAAATCCTTCAAATTGTGTTTCAAATGCATTTTGGGTTTCATGGCCAAGGAAGACCACACCAAACATTTGCGCAACTTCGCGCTCATGAAATGTGACGTTTGGATAAACCTCCATCAACGTTTCAATAGATTGCGTTATCGCTGTTGAAACTAGAGTTTTTTTGGATAAATCTTCCGTTGAAACACATAGCATGATGTCAAAATTAGCTTCGCCATTATGAGTTGCAGTTAGCCATTCACACCTCACATAGCCTGCAGCTTTTAAGTCCTTGGCATTAGCAACCCAAGTGGCGCAATCTACTCGAATATTTTCGGTCATTTACTTGCCATCTCTATTGCTTGCTGCAGCGCCACTGCTAATTCTTGCGGGCTTGGTGGGCAACCTGGAACATGAATATCTACGGGCACAACTTGATCTGCTCCTGGAATTACAGAATAGGAATCCCAATAAGGTCCGCCAGTAATTGCGCACGCGCCAAAAGCAACAACCACTTTTGGTTCCAGCAGGGCATCATATGCCGACCTAACTGTTGGAATTAAAGCCTGAGTGAGTGTGCCGGCAATTACTAAAATGTGTTCGGCTGCCGAAATCGAATTCGTTGACTGCGTTTGGTTCCACGCTCCATCAACTAATTCAACGGAACTTGCTTCCACGCCACAGCAAGCTAAGCCTGCCTGCAGAATCGAAATAGTTGAAGTTGCCACAACACGACTCTAAAGG
>JASJMK010000033.1:0-4403 GCA_037619625.1 Actinomycetes bacterium | reverse complement strand
CAAGATCGTTACTGGCGATGGCACTCGTGGCACTGACATGGGACCACTTGTTACTGGCGTGCACCGCGACAAAGTTAAGGGTTACATCGAAAAGGGCATTGCTGAAGGCGCAAAAGTCATAGTTGATGGTCGCGACGTAGTCCCAGATAGCGATGGTGAAGGTTACTTCATTGGACCAACGCTGTTCGACAACGTAACTAAAGACATGACGATCTACAAGGAAGAAATCTTCGGACCAGTACTTTCGGTAGTTCGCGCCAAGACGTATGACGAAGCAATTAAATTAATTAACGATCACCCATACGGCAATGGAACTGCAATTTTCACCAACGATGGTGGGGCAGCACGCCGTTTCCAGAACGAAGTTGAAGTTGGCATGATCGGCATCAATGTGCCGATCCCAGTGCCAATGGCTTACTTCTCATTCGGTGGTTGGAAAGCTTCGCTATTTGGTGACACTCATGCCCACGGAACTGAAGGCGTTCACTTCTTTACTCGCGGCAAGGTTGTCACCAGTCGCTGGTTGGACCCAAGCCATGGTGGATTGAACCTTGGCTTCCCAACAAACGGGTAGACACCGCAAGCGATCTAATGGTCGCGCACTTGGAATCTCTGCTGTTGCCCTAGGAACGATTATCTGGGGCACAGTAGGTCCGGTTGTCAGGCTTTTCCCAGCGGGTACGGAATTCCAGTATTCGTTGGTTCGTAATCTCACTGGAACAACAGCGCTGTGGTTGCTGGTTTTGTTTTCCAAAAACAAGAAGCGCTACACAAAACAAGACATAGTTCCGATTTTGGTTGGCGGCACTGGCGCTGCATTATTTTTCCCGTTATTCATTTTGGCATTTCAATTAACCGGCGTCGGTGTTGCCGCCGTTGTTTCAATCGGTGTGGCTCCAATCTTTGTAGGCTTGATCGCTTGGATTGCACTTAAACAACCACCAGGCAAGCAATGGGCCATTGGCACACTGATTGCGGTAACTGGCGTAGTTGCACTCAATTGGCCAAGTGGAAATAACACGGTAAGTATCCTCGGAGTTGCGTTTGCAATCGCTGCCGCATTGGGCTATTCATTGCAGGCAACTGGAATGGGAATGATCTCTAAGCGCCACACCCCATTTCAGTGCGTTGCGCCGATGTTCACTATCGGAACTTTGTTTCAAGCACCATTAAGCTTCGGACGCGATTTTAGTTTCTTGCAGGATCCAGTCTTGTTAATTGGCGCGTTTTACGGCGGCATAGTTACCGTTGCTCTTGCTTATGCGTTCTTCATCTTTGGCATTGCCAGAATCGGAGCTGCGACTGCAGTAACCGTTGGCTTAATGGAACCACTGACTGCTTCTATTTTGGGCGTAGTTCTTTTAGGAGAGATGGTTTCGGCCATTGGGATAGCAGGATCAGCATTAATTCTTACTGGCCTTGTGGTTGTTAGTCGCCCACCTAAGCAGAAGCAAGCACAATTAGCACCAGTCTAAATAAGAAATATATTTCTAATCTGAAGTAACAAGCGCCGCAATCGCTCCAGATGCAACTATCGAAACAGCAATAGCCATTTCTGGTGCAAGAAAGCGATCAGGTCCCACGCCAGCTGTGGTTTTGCGCAACTGCGCGACGGCGGCTCCCGTAATCGGAGATGGCGTAAGTGGCGAGCGCAGGTCAATTGCCCGAGCTGCAGTGAAATATTCGATACCGATTATTTTGGTTAAGTTCTCAATCACTTGGCGAAGTTTGCGAGCCGCACTCCAACCCATAGATACGTGATCTTCTTGCATTGCAGAACTTGGAATTGAATCAACGCTCGCTGGTACGGCTAAGCGCTTATTTTCAGAAACTAAAGCCGCTTGGGTGTACTGGGCAATCATCAACCCTGAATCAACGCCGGGATCATCAGCTAAGAACGCAGGAAGTCCGTGCGAGCGAGCTTTATCAAGCATGCGGTCAGTGCGACGCTCACAAATTGAGCCCAGGTCCGCAGCAGCAATAGCCAAGAAATCTAATACGTAAGCAATCGGTGCGCCATGAAAATTACCATTAGAGGAAACACGACCATCGGCAAGTACTACTGGGTTGTCAATGGCAGCTGCTAGTTCGCGCGTTGCAACCAAAGTTGCATGGGCAATTGTGTCGCGCACTGCGCCAGTTACTTGTGGCGCGCAACGAAGTGAGTAGGCATCCTGAACCACTGATGTGTCATTAGTGTGAGAGGCAACTATTTGGCTATCCTTCAGGGCATTAAACATGTTGGCAGCGCTCAATGCTTGGCCAGGATGTGGTCGTAGCGGCAAATGTAATTCAGGTACAAAAACTTTGTCGGTTCCAAGCAGAGCCTCAACGCTCATGGCGGCAGTGATATCAACAGAATCACACAACATCTCTAGATCCGAAATTGCCATAATCAACATGCCTAGCATGCCGTCAGTTCCATTAATAAGGGCTAAACCCTCTTTTTCGCGAAGTTCAACTGGTTTGATTCCAGCGGCTTTTAAAGCTTGGGCAGCTGGTGTGATTTGACCATCACCATCTACAACTTCACCTTCACCCATTAACACAAGTGCGCAATGGGCAAGGGGCGCTAAATCACCGCTGCAACCGAGTGACCCAAATTCATAAACTGCAGGGGTGATTCCAGCATTCAAAATTGCAGCCATGGTTTCAACGACAACTGGACGCACACCAGTATGTCCAGAGCAAAGAGTTTTTAGCCGCAGTGTCATAAGTGCGCGAGTTACTTCACGTTCAACTAAATTGCCCAGGCCAGCTGCATGCGAGCGGATCAGCGACTTCTGTAATTGAACTCGCAACTCGGGTGTTACATGTCTGTTAGCCAGCGCGCCAAACCCAGTTGAGATTCCGTAAACCGGATCAGGTGAGGAAGCTAACGCATCGACTCGCGATCGAGTCTGCGCAACTGCATCAATGGTTGCTGGCGCAATGATGATTTTTGCGTCATGGCGAGCAACGGCAAGCACGTCTTCGAATGTCATCCCGGTGGTATTGATGACCACTTCAGTGCGACTCATGCGAGATCTCCTTTTGTGAAAATGACATTTCCATTTTTCCAAGTAGTGCTGATTAATGGCACACCAGGTCGGTAAGCCAAATGTATGTAGCTAGGGGCATTAAGTAATACAAAGTCGGCTTTGGCGCCGATTGATAAGTGGCCTACGTCATCGCGACGAAGCGAAATCGCGCCTCCCATAGTGGCGGCAAACAAAGCTTCATCAACTCGCAGGTTCATCTCGCGAACTGCGAGGGCGATCATCAGGGGCATGTTGGTTGTAAATGAACTTCCGGGATTGCAATCAGGGGAGAGCGCAACGACTGCGCCGGCATCTAACAGATCCCGTCCGCGTGGGTATTGCGGCGCGCGGGTACTGAAGTCAGCACCCGGAACTAAACCAGCGACGGTATTGCTTGCGGCCAGGGCATTTATATCCTCATCGGTTAAATAAGTTAAGTGATCCGCGCTAGCGCAATCCAAATCGATTGCCATGGCGATGCCATCACCTTGCTCCAATTGGTTTAAGTGAATTCTTGGCTTTAGTTGCTTCGCTATGCCGGCTTGCAAAATCCGTCGTGACTGCGCAGTGGTGAACGCACCACGATCACAGAACACATCGATCCAGTTTGAATGCGGCGCACAGGCATTAAGCATTTCGCCCGTGACGAGGTCGACGTAAGCATCGGAGTCAGAGCTAAATTCCGGAGCAACAACGTGGGCACCAAGAAAAGTAACTTCATCCGTAAGCTCAGATGCGATTCGAACACTTCGTTCTTCGGTTGCTACATCAAGTCCGTAACCCGATTTGATTTCAACTGTTGTTGTGCCTGATTCGTGCATTTCCTTAATTAAGCCACGAGCAACATTGCGAAGTTGATCATCGCTGGCACTGCGCGTGGCATCGGTTGTTATTTTGATGCCACCTGCGGAGTAGGGAACACCAGCCATTCGTGCGGCAAATTCCTCCGAGCGATCACCAGCAAACATCAAGTGAGAGTGGCTATCAACAAAGCCCGGGATCAGAGCGCGGCCACCGACATCTGTTTGATGGACACTCGAATCCGCGTCGCTTGCCTGACCAACCCAACTGACAATGCCATCAGTAACCGTTATCGCTGCGTTTGTGATAACTCCAAGATCGCTATTGCCGATTGCCGAATTATTGGTAACTAGTTGGCTGATGTTGGTCAACGTAAATGAATTACTCATGGTTAGAGCAGATCGCCATTGGCGCTTGTTGAGTTATGCGCATGTGGCTGCATTGGAATATGTACATTTCTTTCAGCTGCGACTTCAATTGCTCGGTCATAGCCAGCATCTACGTGACGAATCACGCCCATACCTGGATCATTCGTCAGGACACGAGCAAGTTTTTGAGCCGCAAGTGGGGTGCCATCCGCAA
>JASJMK010000032.1:0-5637 GCA_037619625.1 Actinomycetes bacterium | reverse complement strand
ACACCCGGGATCCGCCAAAACATGGCTGGCCCTAGGTGCTGTCATTCCTTTGGTGATGTGGAGCACGCATTTCGCCACCTTCGCCATCTTCGGGACAATTGGGTGGACACCAGAGCTGTGGGCCGGAGCTATCGTTCTCGGTGTGCTGGTTGGTCTGGGCCTGGCTCACGTGATGGGCCGCACTGCAAGCCTGCCCACCCGGAATGAGACTTTGCCCACCCAGAATGCAGCTAAACCTTTAACATAGGTCAAATCGTAACTAACCAGAGATTGAACTGCGCACCGAAAAGAGGGATGATTTAACCGCAGGTCTAACCAATAGTTGAGGCGCCGTGACTTATCTTAATCGCAGCGCGCTTTCACGCAGTGATTACCTGTACTCCCAAAATTAATGCGAGCGTACCGATGCGCTCTTCTTGACTGTCTTCTCTGATGCATCTTTGCGCGTGGCAAAGGAATAGAAGGCCAGGCCCGTGACAATAGCGCCGGCACCTACGCCTAAATGAACACTGCACTCGATGAATCTAGACGTGAAAACACCTGCGCTTACACTTGATAAATGAGTGAAACTTTGACCCAGAAACTACCTGATGCCGACATATCGCTATCGGGGGTTTCGCGGATTTATGAACTTGGCGATGAAAAGATTCATGCACTTCGAAACCTGACGCTAGATATCCGCCAAGGTGAGTTTGTGGCCATCAAAGGCCCATCGGGTTCTGGTAAATCAACCCTGGCCAATGTGATCGGGGGACTAGATACCCCAAATGAAGGCAAGATCGTTGTTGGTGGCTTGGACTTTAGCAAAGCCAATGACAAAGAGCTTTCGCGTTATCGCTCCAAGACGATTGGCTTTGTGTTCCAGTCCTTTAACTTGCAATCACATTCAACGGTTCTGGAAAACGTGTTGTTGCCGCTGGTCATTGCTGGTGTGGACCGCACAACACGCTTAGCCCGAGCTAAAGAATGTTTGGAGCTAATGGGGTTATCGGATCGCGCAGAACAAGCAACAAATAAGTTGTCGGGTGGACAGCGCCAGCGGGTTTCCATTGCCCGGGCGCTAGCAAACTGGCCACAGATCATCATTGCTGATGAGCCAACTGGAAACTTAGATCAAGCTAATGGACAAATTGTGATTGATCATTTGACTAAGTTGAATCGAGAATTGAACATTACTTTGATTATGATCACCCATGACGGCGATGTGGCAAATAAGGCACCGCGAATCCTAGAAATTGTCGATGGCACCGTAACAGATCGGAAGAGCGCATGAAACTTCGCGATCAACTTGCCATGGCCAGGCGTAACCTTAAGCGCCAAAAGGGTCGTACTCGACTCACTTTGATTTCGATTGTCATTGGTTCGTTTGCTGTGATTTGTGTGTTGACGATTACCTTCACTGCGAATAAAACCATCAATGATTACTTTGAAAGAACTGGCCTGCTCTACAGCATTGATATAACAACTGCCGGTAACAAGATGATCGATGAAGCGATGATTACCAAGATATCTGCGCTATCTGGTGTAGAGAGCGTTTCTCCAAAAGTGGATATGTGGTACTACGAGTCCGTGAAATATGGCGATAACGCAGCAAACTCGTTCTCGGCAACTGCCGAAAGTGCTAACGGCACCACAAAGCAAATCATTGCCTTTGGACGAGATCTAACGCCGGCTGATACCGGGCCAACTGTTTTGGTTTCGCAAGATATAGCCAACGTGTTAACTGATAAGAATCCAGCGAGTCTGGTTGATCAACAGATAGCTTTGGTCACTAACTCTTACTACACCGGGCCAGATCAAAAGAAAGAAAATTGTGATCCGCAAACCATGACTTGTCAGTCAATTGAAATATTGGTAACTGTGGTCGGAATCAATGAAGGGGAGCGTTCACTTCTGTTCCCCTTGCAATACGGCATTGATCAAAGTGAAACGCGCTCCTATGGCGAGGTTCCTACTTGCCAAGGATTTAGTGATCCAAATGCGACTTGTGAAAATGGCGTGCTTATCTTTAGCAACAATCAGATTAGAGAATTTGGCTATAACAGCATGCGGATTCGTGCCGCATCCAGTGAAGTGATACCTGGCATTGGTCAAGCCTTAATTTCGCAGTTCAACATGCGAGATCAGAGCGACCTTGAAACAGAGGGTGGCGACTATTACTTCACGATTGGCCAAGACATCTTGGCCGAAGCCCTAAAGGCATTCCGAGTCATTAGTTTGGCGCTCTTGGCCATTGGTGGCATTTCACTTCTGGTCAGCGCAATCGGTGTGATCAACACAATGCTGATGGCAACTTTGGAGCGCACGCGAGAAATTGGTGTCATGCGAGCTATTGGCGCAACTAATCGGGATGTGAAGCGAATCTTTACAGTCGAGGCTGCGCTACTTGGATTCATGGGCGGAGTTTGGGGATTGTTGTTTGCCTCCGCAATCATCATCGGCCTGGGGAGCAAATTCGGAGGCTCAGCAGATTCAATACTTTCTATTGATGTGCCAACTTTGATTACCTCGGGCTTAATTCCTTCCTCAATCGTGATCGTGCTTACGACAATTATTGGTATTGCTTCTGGTGTCCTGCCGGCCAGGCGAGCTGCCAAGCTAGATCCTGTTGAGTCACTTCGTTACGAGTAGTCCGGGAAGAGCCCAGATTTAAGGCAACTACAGTTCTATGACTTCATCGACTAAAGGTTCAACGGCATCTCGCCAAGTGCCGCCGCGGCCGAACCCGGAAAACATACTACTTTTGGGATTTTTGAGAAATTGGATCCAATCTGAGATTAAATTGCATACAATCTTTATACGGATGCAGTAACCCCCTGTTTCGTGGAATTGTGGAGAAAAGCCCAGTTTGGGCAAACCGGCGTAGGGATAGGTCATGAAAAACGTTGTATCAGCAATCGCGGAACACGGTAATGCCCAAGATTTTGCTGGGCTTTCGCTTCCTGATTCATTCAAGGCAGTAACGATCCACAAAGATGAAGCCGAAATGTTTGCTGGTCTGAACACTAAGGAAAAAGATCCGCGCAAGTCATTACATATAGATACTGTGCCATTTCCGGAATTAGCTCCTGGTGAAGCGTTAATTGCCGTTATGGCATCCAGCATTAACTACAACACAGTGTGGACTTCAATCTTTGAACCAGTTTCAACTTTTGGCTTTCTCGAGCGTTATGGCAAGACCCATGAAGATGCCAAGCGCCATGACTTGCCGTATCACATCATCGGAAGCGATGCCTCGGGCGTTGTGCTTCGCGTTGGTCCAGGTGTTAACACTTGGAAGCCAGGGGATCGGATTGTGGCGCATTGCTTGAGCGTGGAACTTGAATCCCCACTTGGCCATAACGACACGATGCTTGATCCAGAACAACGTATCTGGGGATTTGAAACCAACTTCGGCGGCTTGGCTGAGTTTGCGATTGTTAAAGCAAATCAACTGTTGCCAAAGCCAGAACATTTAACTTGGGAAGAAGCTGCAACTCCAGGACTTGTTAACTCAACTGCATATCGTCAATTAGTTTCGCGCAATGGCGCTGGCATGAAGCAAGGTGATGTTGTATTAATTTGGGGCGCAACTGGTGGCCTTGGATCTTATGCAACACAATATGCATTAAATGGTGGCGCTATTCCAGTTTGTGTTGTTTCCTCGCCGGAAAAAGCTGAAATTTGTCGCAAGATGGGCGCAGATTTAGTTATTGACCGAAGCATTGAAGGTTACAAGTTCTGGAAAGACGATTCCACACAAGATCCAAAAGAATGGAAACGTCTAGGCAACAAGATTCGCGAACTAACTGGTGGCGATGATGCTGACATCGTGTTTGAACATCCGGGCCGCGAAACTTTTGGCGCCAGCGTTTATGTCGCGCGCAAGGGTGGCACGATCGTGACTTGCGCTTCTACCAGCGGCTTTATGCACGAATATGACAACCGCTATCTATGGATGAATTTAAAGAGCATTGTTGGATCACACTTTGCCAATTACCGCGAGGCATACGAAGCTAATCGCCTGATCGCTAAGGGACTTGTGCATCCAACACTTTCCAAGACTTTCACGCTCGAAGAATCCGGCCAAGCGGCCTTTGAGGTGCATCACAACTTGCATCAGGGCAAAGTCGCAGTTTTGGCACTGGCTGAAGCACCAGGACTTGGTGTTACAAACCCAGAACTTCGCGCAAAGCACATAGATGCGATCAATCGGTTCCGCCAGGATTAAACATGACTGATCAGCAGAAGAAAGATAAGCCTTGGGTCATGCGCACCTATGCGGGACATTCGTCCCCAAAGGAATCAAACGCACTTTACAAAAAGAATTTGACTAAAGGCCAGACTGGGCTTTCGATTGCTTTTGATCTGCCTACACAAACTGGTTATGACCCAGATGCGGTTTTGGCTCGTGGGGAAGTGGGTCGCGTTGGTGTGCCGATTGCGCACTTAGGCGACATGCGAACTTTGCTCGATGGCATTCCACTGGCCCAGATGAATACCTCAATGACTATCAATGCTCCAGCAATGTGGTTACTGGCTCTTTACGCGATTGCTGCTGAAGAACAGGGCGTTGACCAAAAGTTGCTGGCTGGCACAACCCAAAACGACATCATCAAGGAATATTTATCGCGTGGAACTTACATATTCCCGCCCGCTGAATCTATGCGACTAATTTCCGACATGATTTCTTGGAGTGTTGCAAACGCGCCAAAGTGGAATCCGATCAACATTTGTTCGTATCACTTGCAAGAAGCTGGGGCAACGCCAGTTCAAGAACTTTCCTTCGCGCTTTCAACTGCGATTTCAGTTTTAGATGCAGTGCGCGATTCGGGCCAAGTTAAGCCCGAAGATTTCCCAGATGTAGTTGCTCGGATGTCGTTTTTTGTTAATGCGGGAATGCGCTTTGTTGAAGAACTTTGCAAAATGCGGGCGTTCACTCAACTCTGGGATGAAATCACGCTGAATCGCTACGGAGTAACGGAAGAGAAAAAACGTCGTTTTCGTTATGGCGTACAAGTAAATTCATTGGGTTTGACTGAAAGCCAGCCCGAGAACAATGTGCAGCGCATGGTGATCGAAATGCTGGGTGTGACTTTGTCGAAGTCGGCCAGAGCGCGGGCGGTGCAATTACCGGCCTGGAATGAAGCACTTGGTTTGCCGCGGCCGTGGGATCAGCAGTGGTCACTTCGCATGCAACAAGTTTTGGCTTTTGAAACTGACCTTTTGGAATACGAAGACATCTTTGATGGCTCAGCGGTAATTGAAGCAAAAGTGAACGAATTGATGAGCGATGCCCGCGCTGAGATAGCTCGCATCGATGACATGGGCGGGGTAGTGGCCGCAATTGACGCGGGTTACTTAAAGAGCCAATTAGTTGCCTCGCACGCAACACATCGCCGCAACATTGAATCCGGGGCTCGCACCGTAGTTGGTGTGAATGCTTTTACTGAATCCGAGGCCAGCCCGCTAACTGCCAGCATCACCGATGCGATCATTCATGTGGATCCAATTGTTGAAAAAGAGGCCGTTACGAGTTTGACTGCTTGGCGCGCAGCTCGCGATGAGGCTAAAGCTACGGCAGCCACGCAGGCCTTAATCGCCGCTGCGAAAACCAACGCAAACTTAATGATTCCAACTTTGGATTGTGCTCGCGCT
>JASJMK010000031.1:0-6107 GCA_037619625.1 Actinomycetes bacterium | reverse complement strand
TTCATCGCTATCTCTAGCTCGTGCTGAGGCGGTTGAAACCTATCTCGTATCGCTAGGTGCTGGTGTTACCTTCACTGTTGTTGATGCTGGAAAGGTCCCGGCCAAGAACGGCAAGAGTAATAAAGCGCGCAGAGCAACGCTTTATGCAATGACACCAGTGGTGCAGTAACCACATCAATCCATCAAGACAGCCCCTACTTACCTAGGGGCTGTCTTGTTTTGCAAGCTAGGGCTACCGATTCTCGAAATAGGTTTCAGGCTCGTTGGGTTGTCGAATGAGGGGGTAGGTCTAATTCTTACCAATACGCAGAGTGCGATACCCCGACCCAGCCAAATGCGCACACCCGCGAAATTCACCGTTTTCTTGGACAAGAACTGGCACCAGCAAGTAGCCAACCAACTAGCCAAATTCTCGGAACTTCCTGACACAACGTGAGACTAGTGTGATGTATTTACCTTATGTTTAAACCACTAGAGATAGTGGGAGACACTGCGTTCCGTACTACGGATCAGAAGGTTAGGGGTTCGAATCCCTTCGAGTGCGCAGAAGTTTAAGAAATCTCTCTCGGATTTAGTTATCGCGTTATCGAGTTATTTCCAAGGTGAGCTGCTGCGAAAATTGCAATCGCGTAAAGCCATAAGTGGTCCTGGGCGACCTACTCAATGGGGGCCACATCCGACTTGCAATGCCGACACTTCGTTGCTTTCTTACGAATGCTGCGTTTGCAAACAGGACAATTTCGTGTCGTCGGCAATTTAATTTCCACATTTTTTGTGGAATTGTAGGCATAGAAATATAGGATCGCGCCAAGTACTAAAATGTATGAAATAACCAAAATCATGCTCACGCTTTAACTCTACGTCCATCTAGGTAGTAAGCAACCTGGTACCAGAGATTAAAACAAAATCAACGTAAGTTGCTGTCTATTTGGATTTACGCCAGGCGGAATAACTCTTAATTGAACCCGAGTGCGGCTTTTGTAACCATGGGTACGGGTGAATCTCTGCGAGGCCAACGAACTTCTTAAATGAAGGAACAGGCGCGAAAGTAACAGCTACTGGATTGTCACTTGCAAATTGATAGGGATGGCCAAGATATACCTGCACGCTACGTCGTTGGGCCAAGTCTTGAACAGTCTCGAGATAGAAGCCAAGCCGTTTCGAACTTAGTTGAAGTTTTTTGAGTGCTTCCTCATTAAATACAAATACAACTGGCAGATCAGGATTAGCTACCAGTGCCGGATCGTTGTCACCCATTGAATCAATAGTTAGCAATACGTACTTAGGTGAAGCTACTTTTAATACAGTCGTTGGCCCAGAAGTCTTTTCTGGATCAAGGTCACGCTCTAATAAAGAATCAACATCGAGGCGAGTGAGTGTCAATTCTTCGGGGAACTCTTGGATAGGACATGCGTTAGCCAAAGGACAGCGCCCACATAAACCGGGTGCTCGCTTTTCAACCTGCCAGCGTGCAAAACCATAAGGTTTTCCGGTTCCAGCACCCACAGTCCATTGCCAACCTAGAAGGTTTGCGGCGCGTGAGCCATCAATTAATTCCCGATACATAAGTTCTTGGCCATGTTGCCAGCCAATGTTGTTGCGCACGCTCCAATGCGAAGCAAGCCACATTCGAGTTTGGTTAACGAGCCAACCATCGGTTTCCAGTTCTGAAACAACTTCATCAACACATTGCATGTCTCGATTCCAGCCATCACCTTGACTTGTTGCGTTAGCTTCAAATCGCAGATTTTCAAATAGTCGAGTGCCAATGCGGGCATAAAGGTGGCGAGCATATTCCTGCCAATAAAGTTCATCTTGAAACTTTTCACGATCTTTATAGGGTGCTATCTTCACTGCGCGATGGACTTGGGGCAAGGTAAGGAGATTGTGTCGGATGTAAGGAGACAAGACACTTGCACCGCGGCGTGACTTTGGAAAAACTTCGGAACGATTATTTGCATATCCAGTTATGTCCAGGGTTTCTAAAGCATTATCTGCTGCAGTTTGCCCACCCTTAATAGAGCTAAGACCCAGCTCACCCGAATAGAGTCCCTGGAATTCTCGTTCGATGATTTCGAGGACTGGGGCGTCAAGTGACAGCATTCGGCTCATAAGAATTTAAGGCTACTCGCGCATTTACGTTTGCGCGCTTCTAGAACCTACGAAATGACTAAATGATCTGGATGTCCGTTTAGGAAGCGTCGTTTTATGCTGGCGTAGAAAATGCCAAAGTGACTTCAAGCCCAACAATTTTATTAATTGCTTCGGTTAAAGCAGAGTGGCTTTTTTCTGGCAGTGATTTTTTCAGATCATGACCTTCTTGAAATTTAGTCGCATCTGAAAAATCGAGAGTTAAAACGCTACCTTCAAGGCTTGCTAACCGAGCGTCAAAAAATGCCAGCCACGCAATTCGGTTTGTCGCTTCAAGTTCATCAAGTACTTGATTCCAGTAACTTTTAAGTTCGTTAAGTTCCATTACTCAACTGGAGCGTGGGTGCCTGGGTCTTCAAAGCCAGCTTCACGATGCGAGCCATCACAAAAGGGCTTGTCCTTTGAGTGACCACAGCGGCAAAGTGAATAACTACCTTGCTCAGAAATAACCGCGCCGTCAGCACCAATTAAAGTTGCGCCTTCTACTCGCATAGAACCGTTCGCACGAATTGAAATCTTGGCTTTTTCTTCAGACATGTTGCACTACTTTCCGTTGAATTGTTTTACCGAGATAGTTATGACTCTAGAGCCAAACTGGCGGCTTACCCAGCGCTGAACCATCGGAAGTTACTAATTTCCCTTCAGGTTCACGGCCCATTAACCATGCTGCTAGATCCTGCGGTACACCAAAAATGTCTGTCATTCCATTTTGATCGCCAGTCCAAGTGTGGTCGCCGGCAATCAATAACCGGAACTTAACCGCTTCTTTTCGCTTGCCACCAGTAATACTCTTTAAAGTTTTAATACAAAAATCAAAAGTCCAGTCAGTTGACTTGTAATCCAACCCAAGGTCAACTAAGTGCACCAAACACTCACGTTCGCGAAGTGTCAATATTTCGTGTGGATGAACATGAGAGCCATTGCCCAAAACGATTTCTTGGGCTAAAAGTGGGCCTTCGACTAATCGATCTAGATTCTCTGAAAATAACTTAGATTGCTCCAAAAAATCGGCAATAATTTCTGAGCCACTTCGCTTTGCCCCAGATTCAATATCCAGTCCACGCTGTTCGACGGACACGTACATATCCTTTTGCACCCCAGTTAGTGCCCATTCGATCAGATTCGAAAGACCGCGGGCATTGTTTGCTAAGTGTGTAAGCACATGGCTGCGAGACCAATCAGGGAGTAATGAATCAACAGCCATGTCTTCGCCACTGAGTCCGCTCACATACTTGGCAACTAGCGCTTCGGCGTTCGCAACATCATTAACAGAAGTAATCATGGAAGTAACCGTACGGCAAAGCTCTACTGGTTATCTGACTTCGGGGTTAGTTCAGTAGATTCTGCACTTAACGCCTCTTCGGCCAGCTCTTCTCCAATTTCCTCTGACGCGATTGCCTGGGATCGGCTTCGACCCAGAAATCTAAACAAAGCCGCAATAACAATCATGACCAACAGCACAGCGATTTGAGCCAAGTAGTACGGGCGGCCTTGGTTACCAAGCCAACCCGATGGGAGATATTCGTTACCAAACCACCGATCGCCAAGTCCAGGAGCAAGCAATTGCGAAACACCAAAGGCAACTACCAGGGTTAACCAGATAGCTACTGTTCGGTGCGCCCGGACACGATACGGCCGAGTGAGATCAGGGTATTTGTTTCGCAGTACCCAAAACGCTGGGAAAATTCCGAGATAGGTCACCAGTGAAGCCGCCACTGCAAAACTAACTGAAACGCCAAAATATTTTGCGAGGTCACCCTCATTTAATTGGTAACCCAGAATCAAGATTGCCGAGGCCACGATCCCAGTGATGTTGTTGATGCGAACAGGTGTGCCGTATCGAGGGTTGGTATGACCTAGCCAACGTGGGCCAGATCCATCAAAACAAGCCATCGCTAAATTGCGATTGGTAGACATCAACCAAGTAACCCCAGTGGAAAAAATTACCAAAATTATTAGTACTCCAGCAATACCACCAAGGTAAGTACCAGCTCCACTTAAAGTGACTGTGCCATCTTCGGCAATGCCACCGCCGTAAACCGTAAATACAGTTTTGAGAGCATCAACAAATCCAGTAATGCCATCGACTCTATTAATAGGCAAAACCAATAGCACTGCAAAAATAGGAATGCCATAAACAAACATTGAAAACGCAGTTGTCCTAAATGCCGCGTAAGGCAAGTCGCGTTTTGCGTATCGCATCTCAGCACTTGCTGCACTTACATTTTCTAGCCCAAGAAAAGCAAACAAAATTATGGGAATTGTCAGAATCAAGCCATCAAAGCTCAACCCGAAATCGGAAAATGCAACACCACCCATTCCGTTGACAAATCCGAATGCAATAACGGTAATTGTAAAAAACGGAATCAGAAGGAGCCGGGAAAGTACGCCAAGAACGGGAACCCATTTACCTACTCGAAACGAGTAATTATTTGCGAGTATTGAAAGCCAAATGAAGGCCAAAGCAAATCGATAAAATGAAAACTGTGACATTTGGTCGCCGGCCATAAAAAATGTTTCAGCAGCAGCGATCACCACAATTGTTAGAACCCCGCCAAGCCAAATCGGACTTTTAATCCAACTAATTACTGAACTGATGGAACCCGCCAGACGTCCAAACGCCATGCGAATCCACATATAAGGACCACCTTGGAAAGTAAACGTGGAACTTAACTCGGCAAAAACCATCGCTGCCGGAATCAAGAAAACGATAGCAAGTACTGCCATCCAGGAAATTGCTTGCGGACCAGCAGCAGCAATTATGGCAATTGTGTCTAGTCCAATTACTGAGCAGAGGGAAAAGAATAAAACCTCTTTACGACCGAAATCTTTTCGGAAATTTTTTCTTTCTGCCAAATATGTTGGTGTCAGGTCAAATTGGGAAGCAGGTTCTTTTGCGACTGTGTCATTTTCCATAAGGAAAACTTAACGTGTGCAATATGTATTGCTGGCAGTAACCCAACAATAAGAAACGATTCATTCATAATCCTGTATTTCTGGGACTTAATTAACCGTTAGTTTCGGGAAATTAGGCGGTTTCTTCCGTATCAACTTGAGAAGACTCGCCTACTAGGCCAAGTTGTGTTTCATGTGTTGCATAGCGCGACTCACGCAAATCTACTTCTAGCTTTTCTGCAATCGGTAATTCATCAGTGAACCGACCAAGTTCCTCAACAGCTTTTGCCTTTGGCATCACTGAGCGATCAAAAGAACCAATCGCGTTGTTATAGGTATCCATGGAACGTTTCAGATTATCGCCTACTTTGCTGAAATGATTTATAAAAGTTATCAAGCGCCCGTATAGATCGCCAGATTCTTTAATCATTTCTTGCGCGTTGCGAACTTGGGTATCTTCTTGCCACAACATCGCAATGGTGTTAAGCGCGATCACAAGTGAAGTTGGAGAAGTCAATACAACTTTTGCTTGCGCTGCATCCTCAATCAAATTTGGATAAACCTCAAATGCTGCTGCGAGTGAAGATTCAGTTGGAATAAACATAATTACGTAATTCAAAGATTCTTTATCATCAACATAGTTGCGACTCGACAACGCTTTGATGTGACCCTTTAGCGCAGTAGCGTGAGCTTCAAATAAAGTTTTGCGCCTGTCGGGATCAACTTCATTTATTGCATCCAAATAGGAATTCATTGGCGCCTTACTATCAACATATAAAACGCGATTGTTTGGCAAGTGAATTGTCACATCTGGTCGACCTAAGCCGTCACCGACTTGTTGTTTCTGTTCGTCAAACGAAACGTGCTCGGACATGCCAATCATTTCAATGATGCGACGAAGTTGCAGTTCACCCCAACGACCACGTGCATCATTGCGACGAAGTGCACTAGACAGGTTTGTAGTCTCAGTTCGCAAAGTGTCTAGCAGCCCGGTGGTATTTGTAACCTGCTGATCTAGTCGGGCATAAGCGTCAGCACGCTTTGTCTCCAAGTCGCCCACT
>JASJMK010000030.1:0-3002 GCA_037619625.1 Actinomycetes bacterium | reverse complement strand
AACCCAGGCACTGCCTCGAATAGTTGGCACGACTGCTTCGTATTGACCAATCTTGGTTGGTTCGTTTACTTGGCCATAGAACTTGGTGCCGAGAAAACTCATGTGGGAAAACTCTTCCCCCAATGCCAGTTGACCTCTTGTGTAAAGCCCGGACATCCGACCCGAAGTGCCAGTGCCGCAAGGGGACCGATCCAGCATGCCTTTCCAGGTTTCCGGATCCGCCGTTAAATTGTCTCCCGTAAGAACGGCAGAGTTGCGAGCTTGTTTACCTGGCTCGCGATCACCGTTATGCAAGATCACGATGCCAACTTTGTTAATGCTTGGGTTCTCTGGATGTGCAAATGTCAGTTGCTGGTTGACTGCAAATTTTATCGCGGCTCCGGCGCGCGTAATTGCTTTAGCATTCTCGGGCTTAATTTCAAGACCTACGTTGGCAATGTTTGTTTGCGCGAAAAACTGTCCACCGAAAACTAAGTCAACAGGAATCGGTCCATATTCAGGTACGTCAACGATTTTGTCGATATAAACCGTGAAAGCTGGAACGTTACGAATCGAAACATCAAGAACTTTGCCATCTTTGCAGCGGGCAAGTACTGAAATTGTTCCCACTGCAGTATCAATAGTTACCGTAGTTTCAGGCTCCTGCATTTTTACAATGCCTTTTTCTAGTGCGGCTGTTACCGCACACATGGTGTTGCTACCAGACATGGCAGTGAAGCCACCTTGTTCTAACACAATGATTCCAAAGTCTGAGCCAGCAGTTACTGGAGGCAAGATGAACACGGCACAAAGTGCAGGGTAGCCGCGTGGTTCGTGCAAAATTGCATGGCGAAACCAATCTAGATTTGCTTCGCAGTAATCGAAACGTTCTTTCATGGTCGTACCTTTAACCAGGTGGGCCATGTTTGTGATAACTCGACCACCCTCGCCTTCGGCGTGAGCATCTATAGATTCAATGATTAGTTTTTCAGCCATGATTATCCGTCCTAACTTAATTTCTAATCAGTTGCTAAACGATGTCATTTTCAGTGACAAAAATTCGTTGTCGCTCCGAAAGATGGGAAATTGAATCGGCAGCAACTGCTTTACCAATTTCCGTTTCGTACGCCGCTTCAAAAGCTTCTTTCGAATCAAACCAAAGTTCAGAGATGCCATCAAAGGAACTGCCATCATCCGCTAAATTAAAAACGATTTTACGAACTCCTGGTAGCTGAGCGGCTTTACCAGAATGATCAACTAGCCACCACTGCTTGAATTCATCGTGACTCATGTTCTCGCCGCGCTTTAACAAGATGATTGCTTTAAACATTTACTTCACCTTCGTTACGCGGGCGTGTGGACGGCCGCCGACTGAATAAACAATGGCAATTACCATTTCATCTGCTCGTGGGGCGTCCCCAATAGTTAATTCCGCAGAATCCATGTCATCAAATTCCCAGCGATCATCTTTATTGCCAATTGGCATCGTGATCGAAGCGCCAGGTCCAGCAACTTTCTTTGTGCCGGGGATTATGTCCGCGCCACCACCAATTGCAGCCCGCACCGAAGCGCCAAACCGGGGATGCAGAACTGCTGCAGTATGTTCAAGCTCGCCGTCTGTGCCCACAATGGCGCCCTTGCCGTAACCACGAATGTCAGCCGCGCTTAAACCCAATGCTTCAAGGGCTTTCACAGCCCTGTCGGCCAGAATGGCGGTTACTTCGATGCTCATCATTTCTAGCTCAGTTAAGTCTTGAACTAGTGCCTTGCCGGCTAGGGGATTAGTAACGACTGCGGCAGCCACAACTTTTACGGTTGCCGGGTTCACCTCAGTGCCACTCTCGCGCAGGGTTTCATGGGTGGATACGACTATTGAGCGGATTTTGGTCATGGACATAACCTACCTCGCTAACCCTGCACTGCACCCACTAGATTTGGGTATTACCGCAACAAGGAGAATCTATGACTAACCACATCACGCACTGGATCGATGGCAAAGCCTGGACTGGCAAAGCAGCACGAACTGGTGAGGTTTACAACCCCGCAACAGGCAAATTGTCCGGAACAGTTGATTTCGCTTCAACTGCCGACATGGATGAAGCGGTAGCAGTTGCTAAACGTGCTGGCCTGGAATGGGCAGCTACTTCGCTTTCAAAGCGCGTGACAATCATGTTTGCGTTCCGCGAGATTCTTAATGCCCGCAAAGAAGAACTTGCCGCAATAATTACAGCCGAGCATGGCAAAGTTCTATCCGATGCTCTTGGCGAAGTAATGCGCGGACAAGAAGTTGTGGAATTTGCTTGTGGTATCCCACACCTTCTAAAGGGTGGATATTCTGAAAGTGTTTCAACCGGCGTTGACGTTTACAGCATCCGCCAACCATTAGGTGTAGTTGGAATTATTTCACCATTCAACTTCCCAGCCATGGTTCCGATGTGGTTCTTCCCAATTGCAATCGCTGCTGGTAATTCTGTAATTATTAAGCCATCCGAAAAAGATCCAAGCGCGCAAAACTTTGTTGCGCAGATGTGGAAAGACGCTGGACTTCCAGATGGTGTATTCAACGTTGTGCATGGTGACAAAGAAGCAGTCGACCGAATTCTTACTCACCCAGACATCAAGGCCGTTAGTTTCGTTGGTTCAACTCCAATTGCTAAGTACATTTACGAAACTGGTACCGCAAATGGCAAGCGCATTCAGGCACTTGGTGGCGCAAAGAATCACATGGTTGTACTGCCAGATGCTGACTTAGATTTAGCAGCGGACTCTGCGGTTAACGCAGGCTTTGGTTCCGCAGGTGAGCGTTGCATGGCAATCTCCGCACTTGTTGCTGTTGGCCCGATCGCAGATGACTTGATCTCAAAGATTGAAGATCGCATGGGCAAGATCGTTACTGGCGATGGCACTCGTGGCACTGACATGGGACCACTTGTTACTGGCGTGCACCGCGACAAAGTTAAGGGTTACATCGAAAAGGGCATTGCTGAAGGCGCAAAAGTCATAGTTGATGGTCGCGACGTAGT
>JASJMK010000029.1:0-7510 GCA_037619625.1 Actinomycetes bacterium | reverse complement strand
TTGGGTTAAAGTGCTTGTAATCCAACGTCATGATGGTGTTGGTGTTA
Source organism: Actinomycetes bacterium (assembly GCA_037619625.1). Lineage (GTDB taxonomy): Bacteria > Actinomycetota > Actinomycetes > S36-B12 > UBA5976 > UBA5976. Next base: position 7,463 of record JASJMK010000029.1, on the reverse strand, counting down.
TTGCGATGGGCTAAGTGAACAACCGAGGCATCAGTTAGTCCAATTTCTTGATTATTCATCTTTTCAATTATCTTCATGCAAGCCCTCACGTCTTCACTATCAAAAGATTCAAGAACGAAAGAACCATTTGAAATGTCATTCAACATCGAGAGTTCTACTTTTGCACCAAATCGAGTCTGAACTAAATAATCAAGCTCGGCCAGTACGTAAGGACTCAGAGAAATACTTGGTCGCGTCTGCACGAGATATTCGCGTATCGAGTTGTGGTAACGATCGGAGCTGTCGTAAATTGCAAAAAGTGGGCCGGTGTCAATGACGATCATTGCGTGCCAAATCCAACAAGTTCCTTATCTAGATTTTCGATATCTAAGGTGCCGTCCGAAAACAGGCCAAATGAAGGTAGTGGCGGATTTAACCGAGACTTCATATCTCGCTCCAAAGCAGATCTAATTAAAGACGCTTCGGAACGATTCTGCGCAACTGCCTCAGATTTAATTGCGGCAAGTAATTCATCAGATAAATAGATTGTCGTCTTTCTCATAAACGTATGGTAGCACGTATGGTAGATTATGGGCACATGGTTTATCCCCCTAAACGGTAGCCTTATGAATTATGGCTTCTGGTGATTTCCCTGTTGATTTAGCGGCGATTAACTCCACGCTTTCCAGTATTGAAAAAGTACTCAATATCGAAGCTATGCAAGTGCAGGTTGCTGAGTTAGAGATTTTGGCCTCGGCCCCGGATTTATGGGATGACCAAGCAAACGCGCAAAAAGTTACCGGAAAACTTTCGGTGCTACAAGCTGACATTGGCCGAATCAAAAACTTGCGATCCCGCGTTAACGACGTTCAGATTTTGCGTGAAATGGGAGAGTCTGAATCTGATCAAGAAATCCTCGATGAAACTGGAATTGAATTGATTGCGCTGGAAAAAGCAATCGGTGAGCTAGAAGTTCGGACCCTGCTTTCTGGAGAGTATGACCACCGCGAAGCTCTGGTTTCAATTCGCTCTGGCGCTGGCGGAGTAGATGCAGCGGATTGGGCAGAAATGTTACAGCGGATGTATTTGCGTTATTGCGAACGGCACGGGTGGAAAACGGAAGTTTACGAAACTTCCTACGCAGAAGAAGCTGGAATAAAGTCAACAACTTTTTCAGTCGAGGCACCATTTGCCTACGGGACTTTATCAGTGGAACAGGGAACTCATCGACTGGTTAGAATTTCGCCGTTTGATAACCAAAGCCGGCGCCAGACTTCATTTGCGGAAGTAGAAGTTATTCCGGTTGTTGAGCAAACTGATTCAGTAGAAATTCCTGATGACGATATTCGTATTGATGTTTATCGCTCATCTGGCCCTGGAGGTCAGGGTGTTAACACCACAGACTCAGCAGTTCGACTTACACATATTCCAACTGGAATCGTAGTTTCTTGTCAGAATGAGCGTTCTCAGTTGCAAAATAAAGCTACAGCGATGGCTGTGTTGCAAGCCAGAATTTTGGAACGCACACGTCAAGAAGAACAGGCAAAAATTAATTCGCTCAAAGGTGACACTGCTGGATCATGGGGAAATCAGATGCGCTCTTATGTGTTGCACCCTTATCAAATGGTTAAGGACATAAGAACAGAAGTTGAGACCGGAAATACTTCGGCTGTTCTTGATGGAGATATTGATCAATTTGTCGAAGCTGGAATTCGTTGGCGTCGCGAGCAAGGCTCGTAGCACTTTACTTTTAGTTATTTAGATTCAGGTCTGCTCGGCGCGCCCTTGCGAAGATTGCTAATGCAGTATTTATGCTGAAGATATCCAAGTTTTTAAAGACTTTATGAACGACTGGCGAGCCGAAAGAGGAGAGTGCATTGTGATTAGTTTTGACAATGTCTCCAAGCAATATAAAAACACAAGCTCGCCTGCCCTTGACGGTATTAATTTGAATATTGAACAAGGCGACTTTGTATTTTTGGTTGGTGCCTCTGGCTCTGGTAAATCCTCGCTGTTGCGCTTGCTGCTAAAGGAAGAAACAGCAACGTCAGGGACAGTGACTGTGGATGGGGTAAACGTAGCAAAATTACGAAATCGAAAAGTTCCTGCCTTTCGACGAACTATGGGAATCGTATTTCAAGATTTTCGACTCTTGCCTGGTAAAACAGTTTTTGACAACGTTGCATTTGGAATGGAAGTCATCGGTAAACCTAAAAGCGAGATTGCGCGCAAAGTTCCAGCTCTACTTGAACTTGTTGGCCTTGATGAAAAATCTCACAGATTGCCATCTGAACTTTCGGGTGGTGAGCAGCAACGTGTTGCCCTCGCTCGCGCTTTTGTGAATCAACCAAAATTGTTGTTGGCTGATGAACCAACGGGAAACCTAGATCCCGCTACCAGTGTAGGAATCATGAAACTTTTAGATCGTATAAATCGAATTGGCACCACCGTGATCATGGCAACGCACGATGTTGCCATCGTGGATCAGATGCGAAAGCGTATTGTGCAAATGGAAGACGGCAAAATTGTTCGCGACCAAGAGCGCGGCATGTACGGGCATACGGGTCAATAACTATGAGATTTTCATTTATTCGACGTGAAGTTGGTAACGGAATCCGCCGCAACTTTACAATGACAGTTGCTCTCATTGTTTCGGTGGCTGTCTCACTTGCACTAGTTGGAGCTGCACTATTGATGCGAGCTCAAGTAGATCGAATGAAGGGCTACTGGTACGACAAAATTGAGGTGTCTATTTTTCTGTGTGGAAATACCTCAGTAGCATTCACCTGCACAGGAACGGTTACTGACGCCCAGCGCCAAAACATTGAAGCAGTACTTGGGTCACTTGCCCCAACTGTGCAAGAAATATTTTATGAATCTTCAACAGATGCATATGAGAAATTCCAAGAACAATTTGCTGGTTCAGCGATTTTGGCAAACATTAGCCCAGATGCGTTACCGGAATCATTTCGCGTCAAACTAGATGATCCTGCAAATTTCGAAAAAGTAGCCGCTGCATTGCAGTCAGTTCAAGGAGTTGAATCGATTCAGGATCAACGGCAACTTCTTGATCGCTTTTTCCAAATCCTTAAGGGACTTCAATCCTTTGCGATAGCAGTTGCGGTAGCCATGCTTTTCGTGACTGTGCTGTTGGTTATGAATACGATTCGAGTCGCAGCTTTTGCTCGCCGTCGCGAGACTTCAATTAAGCGTTCGGTAGGTGCTAGCAATGTTTCAATTCGCCTGCCATTTATTTTGGAAGCAGCAGTTGCAGCCGTAATTGGTTCAACTTTGGCAACCGCAGGAATATTGGCGGCAAAATATTGGGTGATCGACGCTCGATTGGCCCCGAACTTAACATTTATCCCGTTCATTAACTGGGATGAGGTTCTTGCCATAGTTCCAGTACTGTTTCTGGTTGGCGTGGGAATCACGGTGTTTGCGGCTTCAATTACGTTGCGTCGCTACCTTAAAGGTTAAAAACCAACAAAATAAGGGCAAAAAGCTGCTCGACACGAGCCGAGTCACATCTGCAACTCTAGCCACTTCCGTTACCATTAAAGGACTTCCCCAGTGATCGGAGCAAGATGCGCGACTTCTTCCCGCGCCAAAAACCCTCGAGGTTTACTCGAGGTCTTCTTGCCGTCCCTTTGATACTTGCTCTGGTAATAACACCAGCAATTGCACACACCACCGATATCGACAAAAAGGTAGCGGAAGCATCTGACGCGCTCAACCAGGCATCCAAAGCCGTGCAAGCCGCCGCTGCATCCCTTAAGGATGTGCAGGCGAAGTTACCAGCGGCTCGACAAATTTTGGCAGCAGCAAATGCTTTAGAAACCCAATCAATTGCGACTTACAAGTCAGCTTCTGCGGACCTGGTAGCAGCAAAGGCAGCATTTACTGAGAGTCTGGCAAAGGTGACGAGCAAGGAAGCAGAAATTAGTCAGCTGCAAATAAAAGTAGATCAATTTGCCCGTTCGGTTTACCAGCAAGGTCCAACATCACAATGGGAAATCATTCTTGAATCTGAATCGCCATCAGATCTAACTGTTCGTTTACAAAACATTAAAGCCGTGTCATCTTCAACTGCGCTGAGCCTAGATGAATTGATGATTGCAAAGGAGCAACTTGCTGCTGCTGCTGCTGCTGCTGAGTCCGTGCGACAAGAGATGCAACGAATTTCCGACATTGCTGCCCAAGCCCTTATTGATGCGCAGGCCGCTGCAGACCGAGCTGCGATTGCTAAGGCAGAAGTGGATCGACTTGTGAACCAGGAAGCAGCAGCGTTAAGAGTTGCCGAAGATGACAAGAGACGTGTTCAAGCTGAGTACAACGAATTGCGAGCTGAACAAAAGAGAATTGCGGCGTTAGCCAAGCGCGCTGGATCCCAAGGTCCCGTTGATCCACAAGCAACCGGGCCACTTTCTTGGCCACTTCCTGGTCGAGCAGCTGGCGGTGGCGTTGGTTGGCGCGTGCACCCTGTTTACAAATATCGTTCCTGTCACACCGGAGTTGATTCTGGGGCGCCAGGTGGAACCCCAATCCTTGCGGCAGCATCCGGAGTAGTTCTCAGCACATCCGTTAGCCGGGCATACGGAAACTTAACTTTGCTCGATCATGGCGGCGGCGTGGTAACTATGTACGCGCATCAATCCCGATTTGCCGTTTCAGTAGGACAGGCTGTTGGAAACCAGCAAGTAATTGGATACGTCGGGACTACTGGGTTCTCAACTGGGAACCATTTGCACTTTGAAGTACACCTAAACGGTGTACCGTACAATCCAATGGGTTGGTTCGGCGCAGACAAAACTGTCGTTCCTTGTTGGGGATAATTCGTTAGGGATGATTTAAGTGGCTAAAGAGCGCGGTCGTAAGGTCATCGCTCAAAACCGCAAAGCCCGACACGACTTCACAATCGAGGATGTTTTTGAAGCCGGGATGGTGCTAGTTGGCACTGAAGTAAAATCCCTTAGAGCTGGGCGAGCAAGTTTGGTTGATGGCTACGCACTTCTGGAAAATGGCGAAATCTGGTTACGGGGTGTCAATATTCCCGAATACAACCCTGGTTCCTGGACTAATCATGCACCGACTCGTGCGCGGAAGCTGCTTCTTAATCGGCAGGAAATCAACAAGATCGAGCAAAAGCTGAAAGAAAGTGGCCTTACTTTGGTGCCACTAAGTATGTATTTCAATGACGGCAAAGCCAAGATCGAAATCGCAATCGCCCGTGGCCGCAAGAATTACGATAAACGCCAAGCCATCGCAGAAAAGGATGCTAAGCGTGAGGTGCAGCGAGCAACTGGGCGCCGCGATAAGGGTATGGACTAAATTCGCGGAGCGGAATTAGTCCAAAAAACTTGGATTTAGTCTTCGATATCTAGTTTTAGCGAGTTAGGAAAGGGCAGACTGACCTTTGTGAACGCGTTCAACGATTCCGGCAAAACTGATTTGTCGCTCCACTTTGGGGATTTTCTAGCCACTATTGGTTCCTGGACTATGCCGGCTCTCACTGATTCAGTAAATCTTGCCAGAGTGAACGTTTCCCAAAATTTAGAGTTAGAAGAAAAAATTGATGTACATCAAGTGATAGCCGTACTCAGTGAGCTAGTTGCTAATTCCATACTTCATGCGACAACTGAATTACAGGTGAGTTTAGAGCGCTGGCAATACATGATCAAAATAGTGGTTGCAGATGCAAATGATAAACCGCCTGTTATGCGATCACTTGATGTAGCGGTTGACTGTGGCAGAGGGATGCATATAGTTGACCAGTATTCCGATCTTTGGGGATATGAAATAACTGATCAAGGTAAGCGGATTTGGGCTGGCTTCATAAGCAATTGATTTAGTAGCGCTCAAAGCCTCGAATCAATTCAAAGTCAGTAATTGCCTTATTGAATTGATCTAAATCAGTATCCACCATGTGGGTGTAGTGCTTGTGGACGCGCTCTCCAAAAGTTTCCTTAGCCCAAGTGCTGTTGACCCAAAGTTCGCGTGCCATCTGCAAAGTATTAGGAACTCGATCTGTTTCCAGCGCGTAAGCATTGCCATCAAAACGAGGTTCCAATGTCATCTTCTTTTCGATGCCATCGATACCGGCGGCGATCATTCCAGCTACGGCTAGATAAGGATTTACGTCGCCACCTGGAACTCGATTTTCCACCCGCAAACTAGGCCCATGACCAACAAGGCGGTAAGAGCAAGTTCGATTGTCGCGACCCCACTTAATCGCAGTTGGCGCAAAACTTCCTGGCGCATAACGCTTGTAGCTATTTACTGTTGGCGCATACATAATGCTGAGTTCGCGCATGTGAGCAAGTTGACCTGCAAGGTATTGCTTTCCAATATCACTTAAGCCATCTGGATCATTGTCATCGACTAGCACCATTGACCCATCTATTCCACGGAACGATAAATGGATGTGGCAGGAATTTCCTTCTCGCTCATTGAACTTCGCCATAAAAGTTAAGGCGTAACCATCTTGAGCTGCAATTTCTTTAGCACCAGTTTTGTAAACCACGTGATGGTCGCATGTTGCAAGGGCATCAGTGTATTTGAAAGCGATTTCATGTTGACCTAAGTTGCATTCACCTTTGACAGATTCAACAACCATTCCGGCATTAACCATCGAAAGGCGAATGCGCCGCAAGATTGGTTCCACGCGCGAAGTTCCAATAATGCTGTAGTCAACGTTGTATTGATTTACTGGAGTCAATCCGTGGTAACGCTTATTCCAAGCTTCCTCGTAGGTGTCTTCAAACATTATGAATTCAAGTTCAGTTCCCACCATTGCAACCATGCCCATGTCTTCTAAGCGCTTAAGTTGCTTTTGGAGTATCTGCCGAGGTGATTCGGCAATCGGCGTGTCATGGTGGTCTACTAAATCAGCTAAGACCAGCGCAGTTCCTTCATGCCAATCGATGTATCGCATAGTTTTTGGATCAATTTTCATAACCATGTCGCCATAGCCGGTATCCCAAGAGGAGATGTCGTAACCCTGAACCGTGTTCATGTCGATGTCTACAGCAACCAGATAGTTGCAACCCTCAGTGCCGTGATTAAGTACATCGCTCAGGAAGTAATCACCATGCAGGCGCTTACCTTGCAGCCGGCCTTGCATGTCAGTAATGGCCACAATGACAGTGTCGATTCGACCTTCTTTGATGTCCTTAGTCAGAGCGTCGATGGAAAGCGGGAAACTTACCGAAGTCATTTATGAACTCCCTTTTATGGCGCAACAAGTTGCAGTTAACGAACATTAGCTGGATCTCAACTTACCCGTTTTCTGGCTTTTGCTCATGCGGTTTAGCCAATTAACCGTCGTCCACTACGCTCGTTTAGTAAGAATTTGGCTAACTTAAATGAGGCAAAATGAGCGACACTTTCGAGGTTTTAAACCCTGCCACTGAGGACGTCGTAAAAACCGTTCACATGGCATCGACGTCGGAAGTAGACGAAGTGGTGGCCAAAGCCAAAAAAGC
>JASJMK010000028.1:0-3585 GCA_037619625.1 Actinomycetes bacterium | reverse complement strand
CAGTTTGGAATACTTAACCTGCATCCCAAAGAAACTTAATGCAGCTAAGGGCACAAAATTTCCAGAATTACTTGAAGTAAGAGGTGAAGTTTATTTTTCCCTAGCTGAATTCGATCAGATCAACTTGGAAGTAACCGCAACGGGTCGAACTGCGTTTGCTAATCCACGTAATGCTGCCGCTGGAACACTGCGACAACGAATGGACAATCGCTTGGAAGCGGTTTCGGAAGCAACGAAGCGGGCCGAAGGAAAGCCTGCAGATTCCAAGCAGGCAGCCTCACTTGCAAAACACATAGAAGAACTTGAGCGCGCCAAGAGCGCCCTTTCCCGATTGGGATTGATTGTGCATGGCATTGGAGCTCACGAGGGCTTAGAAATTTCCGCACAGTCACATGCATATGAACTTTTAAAGAGCTGGGGATTACCAACTTCAGATCGCGTGAAAGTAGTTAAGTCCGTCAAGGAAGTCAAGGATTACATAACGCATCATGGTGAACATCGTCATGATATTGAGCACGACATTGACGGTGTTGTAATCAAGATTGACAGCCTGAATGAGCAACAAGAGCTTGGATTCACTGCCCGTGCGCCTAGATGGGCAATTGCTTTTAAGTACCCACCGACCGTAGTGCGAACTCGATTAGTAGACATCGGCGTCCAGGTTGGTCGCACTGGACGAATCACCCCACGGGCTGCCGTTGAACCAGTTTTGGTTGCAGGATCAACGGTCTCATTTGCGACGCTTCACAATGGCTATGAAGTTAAGCGTAAAGGCGTGCTCCTTGGTGACATGATCTTTTTGCGAAAAGCCGGCGATGTAATTCCGGAAATCCTTGGACCTGTTGTTGAACTTCGGGACGGTTCAGAACGAGAATTTAAAATGCCAACTAAGTGCCCAGAGTGTGGCAGCAAGTTAGCTACCGAAAAAGAAGATGATAAAGATCTCAGGTGCCTGAACACGCGAAGTTGCCCGGCACAACTTCGTGGAAGGCTTGAGCATTTAGGCTCGCGCAGCGTTCTTGATATCGAAGGACTTGGCGAGAAAGCTGCTCGCGCCCTGCTGGAAGAAAAAGTTATATCTGACGAGGGTGACCTGTTTGCTTTAACTGCAGAGGATTTGCAGCGAAGTGATTTCTTTGTCAAGGGTGCAAACCGAGAACTAGCCGAGAATGCAAAGTTACTACTTAACCAACTTGAACTGGCAAAGACAAAACCGCTTTGGCGTTTTATCTGCGCGTTATCAATGCGCCATATTGGCCCACCAACTGCGCAGGCATTGACGCGCGAATTTAGCAGCCTAGATGAAATCGCGCAGGCGCCAGCAGAGCAACTAGCTCGAGTTGAAGGTATCGGTCAAACAATCGCTGATTCGATTGCGCAATGGTTTGCTGAGCCTTGGCATGGCGAAATCATCGAGAAATGGAAAGCATCAGGCGTTGTACTTGAGCAAGACTTAATTGAATCTGGTCCCATGCCGCTAGGCGGATTAACAATTGTGGTGACTGGCACTTTGGTGGACTTTACGCGTGATGGCGCCGCGCTAGAGATAACCAGTCGTGGTGGTAAAGCCGCTGGATCAGTTTCCAAAAATACTGACTTTGTTGTCATCGGACCAGGCGCGGGGTCTAAGGAAGCAAAAGCAATCGAACTTGGTCGACCAATTTTGGATGAAGCGGGATTCAAGATCCTGCTCTCCGCCGGGCCAGAGGCGGCAAGAGCGCACCTAGGCTTGAACTAGCCGAAACTAGGACAACTAAGTTCCCAATAGAATTGACTCATGTCCGGAATTTCACAAGAAGATGTAGCGCATTTAGCTAATCTGGCTCGCATCAACATCCCTACCAACGAATTGGGTCACTACGCCAAGCAGTTGGATGCAATTTTGAATGCCGTTGCCGAGGTTTCCAGCCTTGATACTTCAAATGTCGCAGCTATGAGCCATCCAGTTCCGATGACAAATGTTTTTCGCGAAGATATTCCCGGAGTCTCCTTAACTGCAGAGCAAGCACTTTCGGGCGCTCCTGCGGTTGAAGATGAAAGATTCCGCGTGCCGCGCATTTTGGATGAGGAGTAAGAATGTCTGACCTCATTAGAAAAGATGCATCTGAACTTGCTGGATTAGTTTCCTCGGGTGAAGTTTCGGCTGTTGAAGTCGCCCAAGCTCATCTGGATCGAATTGCTGCAGTTGATGGCGCGGTACATGCGTTCTTGCACGTTGATACCAAAGGTGCGCTAGCGAGCGCTGCCGCTGTAGATGCCAAAGTGAAAGCCGGCGAAAAGCTTTCGGTTTTAGCTGGCGTACCACTGGGCCTAAAAGACATCCTTGCTACTAACGGACTTCCGACCACCTGTGGTTCCAAAGTTCTTGCTGGCTGGATCCCACCATACGACGCAACTGTCGTTACAAAGTTGCGCGAAGCCGGCGTAATAATTTTGGGTAAAACAAACATGGATGAGTTCGCCATGGGTTCATCAACAGAGCATTCAGCTTTTGGTCCAACACACAACCCTTGGGACTTAGCCCGAATTCCAGGTGGTTCTGGTGGTGGCTCTTCAGCATGTGTAGCTGCGTTTGAAGCACCACTTGCAATCGGCACCGATACTGGTGGTTCAATCAGGCAACCAGCAGCAGTTACCGGATCTGTCGGCGTTAAGCCAACATATGGTGGGGTAAGTCGATATGGTTTGGTTGCTTTGGCATCTTCACTTGATCAAGCCGGACCCTGTGCCCGAAACGTACTTGATACTGCGCTACTTCATAGTGTGATTGCTGGCTACGATCCGATGGATTCAACTTCGATTAACTCACCAGTGCCAGATGTAATTTCCGCCGCCAAGCGTGGCGACATTAAAGGTATGAAAGTTGGCGTTGTAAAGGAACTTGGTGGCGAAGGTTATCAAGCTGGTGTGCGCTCTAGATTTGAAGAAAGTGTTGCCTTGATCGAGAGTTTGGGCGCCGAGGTTGTTGAAGTCTCTTGCCCAAGTTTCCCAGCGGCGCTGGCAGCTTATTACTTGATCTTGCCAAGTGAGGCATCAAGTAACTTAGCGAAGTTTGATGGAATTCGTTTCGGAAATCGCGTTGGCGATGACGGCACAAAGTCAGTCGAACAAGTCATGAGCGAAACTCGCGCAGCTGGATTTGGTCCGGAAGTAATTCGCCGAATTATTTTGGGAACTTACGCACTTTCAGCTGGATATTACGACGCTTATTACGGCCAGGCGCAAAAAGTTCGAACGCTGATTAAGCAAGATTTCGATGCTGCGTTTGCAAAAGTAGATGTCTTGATCTCGCCAACTGCGCCAACAACTGCATTCAAGATTGGCGAGAAACTAGATGACCCATTAGCGATGTACTTAAATGACGTAGCGACCATTCCTGTAAACATGGCTGGCTTGCCAGGTATGTCGCTTCCAATCGGACTTGCTCCTGAGGACAATGTGCCAGTTGGATTGCAAATCATTGCCCCAGCTATGGCAGATGATCGCCTTTATAACGTCGGCGCAGCAATTGAACGTGAATTGTTAGCTAAGTGGGGTGGCCCAATCCTGGGTCTGGCTCCAGAGTTGGCAGGTGCGTAATGGCTG
>JASJMK010000027.1:0-8453 GCA_037619625.1 Actinomycetes bacterium | reverse complement strand
TAACTGACTTGGATCAGCTTCGGCGCGACTCATATCAAAGCCGCGTGCATCACGAAGTGGGGACTCAACGTCATAATCCCAACGCATCCGACGCAACCTGTCAGGCATTACCACGTTGCCATAGGCATTCACGACTTGGCTGGAAAGCAGCATTGGATTCGCGCTGGAATCTCGCGGGTTTGAGATACCGAATTCAGACTCGATTCCCATTACGCGACGAACTGACATCTCTAGTGCCTAAGCGAAGGAGTTGCCGGAAAGTGAAGTGTCGATACTACGACCGGAATCATTACCTTTGTTTCCGTGTATCAAAGTGCGCATAAATACGATTCGCTCCCCGCGCTTGCCGGAAATTCTCGACCAGTCATCTGGGTTAGTTGTATTTGGTAAATCTTCATTCTCGTGGAACTCATCGAGGCAAGACTGTAGAAGATGTTCAATAGTTATGCCCTTTTGCCCAACGGTGAGAAATGACTTGATTGCAGCTTTTTTTGCCCGGCTGACAATGTTCTCGATCATTGCGCCAGAACTAAAGTCCTTGAAGTAGAGAATTTCCTTGTCACCAGTTGCGTAAGTAACTTCCAGGAACTCATTACCAGTATTTTTGGCGTACATCTCTTCGACGACTCGGTGGATCATGGCAGCGATTGTTGCCTTTGCGTCGTTGTTATGTATTGCTAGATCAACTTCGTTAAGTGGCAAGTCATCCGTTAAATACTTCGCGAAAATATCAATTGCAGCCTGTGCATCGGGGCGCTCAATTTTGATTTTTACATCAAGGCGACCTGGTCGCAGAATCGCCGGATCAATCATGTCTTCTCGGTTAGATGCGCCGATAACGATTACGTTTTCTAAACTCTCGACTCCATCAATCTCACTTAGTAATTGCGGCACGATGGTATTTTCTACGTCACTTGAAATACCACTACCTCGGGTTCGAAATAGCGAGTCCATTTCGTCGAAGAATACGATTACCGGCGTGCCTTCACTTGCCTTCTCGCGGGCGCGCTGAAAGATTACGCGGATCTGACGTTCGGTTTCTCCAACAAACTTATTGAGAAGTTCTGGACCTTTAATGTTGAGGAAGTAACTTCTTCCTTCGCCGATTCCGGAAATCTCGGAAACTTTTTTTGCCAAAGAATTGGCAACAGCTTTCGCAATAAGAGTCTTGCCGCATCCTGGTGGGCCGTAAAGCAAAATGCCCTTAGGTGGCTTAAGTTCATACTCGCGAAATAATTCTGGATGCAGGAATGGCAATTCAACAGCGTCACGGATCATATTGATTTGATCTCCAAGACCGCCGATGTCTTCGTAATTAATGTCGGGAACTTCTTCTAGTACTAAGTCTTCTACTTCGGACTTCGCGATTCTCTCGAATGCAAAACCAGCTTTCATGTCAGCCAGCAAACTGTCACCAGAGCGAAGGGCAACGTCGCGAAGTGGTGAGGCAAGATGTATTACCCGCTCTTCGTCGCTTCTGCCCGTAACAATCGCGCGCGCACCATCTTCTAAAGTCTCTTGATAAATCACGATCTCGCCTTGATCGTCGAATGATCCAGCAACGACGACATTCATTGACTCGTTTAAAATTACTTCTTGTCCTGGGCGCAGCAAACTTCGATCTACCTCTGGTGCCATGGCAACGCGCATCTTGCGGCCGTTTATGGTGACATCTACGAGCTCTTCATCCGCGTCACCTAAATAGATGGCGTAACCATTTGGCGGAGCGCTAAGACGATCGACTTCTTCTTTAAGGCCAATGATTTGCTCACGTGCTTCTCGCAGTGTTGCAGTTAACTTGGTGTTGGATTCTGACAAATTATCAATTCGCACATTGAGCGCACGTAACTGTTCCGGAGCTGTTGGCTCGGTCATAGTGACTCCTGATCTGTGCTCTCGGGCGTTGTCGCCACTGCAACATTATCTAATCCACCCTTAGTTGGGCGGATTCGACGGGTAGGTAAGACGGTTCCTGGCGCAAGTCTGCGGGCCGTCACCAGAAAGCCAGTGTGTCCTTGCATTCTGTGATTAGGTCTGACGGCTAATCCTTCTAGGTGCCAAGGTCGTTGAATCAACTCTTGACCCTCTGGATTTGTCCAACGCTTATCAAGGCGAAGGTCTTCGACAAATCGCGACATCTGAGTGGTAGTTGCCACGTAGGCGATTACCACGCCACCAGGGCGAAGTACTTGGGCAATGCTGTCGATACATTCCCAGGGAGCGAGCATGTCCAGCACAATTCGATCCACGCTAGCTTCCGGCAACTGCGTGACTTTTTCCTGCAAATCACCAAGCGTCACTTGCCAGTTCGTCGGAGTTTCACCAAAAAAATTCTTAACGTTCTTTTGAGCTATTTTTGCAAAATCCTCACGGCGTTCGAAACTATAAACGTAACCGGATGCCCCGACAGCGCGCAGTAGCGAACAAGTTAGCGCGCCTGATCCGACTCCAGCCTCAACTACGACAGCGCCCGGGAAAACATCAGCTAGTCCAACAATCGCTGCAGCATCCTTTGGATAGACCACGGCGGCGCCTCTTGGCATACTCAACACAAAATCCAAGAGCAATGGACGCAGTGCCAGATAGCTCATGTTTCCCGATGAAACGACAACTGAACCTTCGGATACCCCGATCAATTCATCATGTTTAATGCTGCCGTGATTGGTATGAAACTCACGACCCGCCTCAAGCACAATTGTGTGTTTTCGCGACTTTGTATCCGTTAGTTGAACCCGATCCCCCACGGCAAATTCTGCTGGACGGGCAGTACTTATTACACTCACGGATTCCATTGCTCTAGTCTCCCAGTTTTTACCTTCCTCGCCCAACACGGTGGGCGCTGCGCCCATAAACTAGAGCAGAGTTGAAATGAATCGGGGTGTGCGGCTTGGATCTAGATAAAGTTTTTCCGCACGGTTCAACTATCGTGATTGCAGCCTTTGGCGGGTGGAATGATGCTGGACAGAGCGCAACTGATGCCCTCGAGCACCTATTGGACGTTTGGCATTGCGAGGAAATTGTCGACCTGCCTGGTGATGAATATTATGACTACCAGTTCAACCGCCCTGAAGTAAGTCTGGGAATTGCCGGGGACCGAGAGATTGCCTGGCCAGGCACCACAGTATTTAAGGCCAAGGCCGACACCATGCCAGACACGACGATCTTCTTAGTGCATGGTGTTGAACCAAGTATGAAGTGGAAGCAATTCTGCGCAGAAATCATGAGTCAGTTGCAACTGAATAAGGACACCGTTCTCGTGACTCTAGGAGCTTTACTCGCAGACGTAGCGCACACTCGTCCAATTCCACTAAGTGGCACAACGTCTAATCAGGAAATACAACTTCGTACTGGTTTCGAAAGCTCCAAGTACGAAGGCCCGACTGGAATTCTGGGAATTTTGCAATCTGAATTCGAAGTACAAGGCATACCATCCGTTGCACTATGGGCCGCGATCCCACATTACGTCGCAACTCCGCCATGTCCGAAAGCAACTCTGGCACTAATTCGCGGACTGGAAGATTTACTGGACACTTCGATTCCAGTTGACATCCTCATTGAAGAAGCACGTGCTTGGCAAGTGGGTGTTGACGAGATGTCAACGGATGATGATGAGATTTCCGAGTATGTACGCGGCCTAGAAGAAACTCAGGACACCGCTGAACTGCCGGAAGCTACCGGTGAGGCCATTGCCCGAGAATTCGAAAGATATCTACGAAGACGCGAGTCTTAATTCGCTCCAGATTTCAAACTGCGAGTACTTAAACACGAACTGGCTGGTCTCTCGTAGAATCTAGTTATGCAACCTTGGGCGCAAGTCGATGTACCCACGCTGCCCCAGTCAACCGGAGTACCAGTCATTTACGACTCGGGTATTCAGGGTTTGCGGGAATTACCAGCTAATCGCACCGGAACGATCTACGTCTGCGGCATTACGCCATATGACGCTACTCACATGGGCCATGCGGCAACCTACGTAGCATTTGACACTCTGATCCGGGTTTGGCGCGCAAGTGGTGTGGAAGTTAGAGTCACCCAGAACATTACTGATGTGGATGACCCATTAATTGAACGTGCGTTAGCAACAGGAAAGAACTGGCAAGACATCGCAGTTGAACAAATCGCACTTTTTCAAGGCGACATGATCGCACTTCGCGTTATTCCACCTCAAAACTATGTGGGCGTGGTCGAGGCCATGGAATTAATCGAGCAAAGTGTTGTGACACTTTTGGGTAAGGGACTTGCTTACAAAGTTGACGATGATTATTACTACGACATGTCGAAATCAAACATGCTTGGCGAGGTGTCTCACTTAACGCCAGATCAGATGATGACTATTTTTGCGGAACGCGGCGGCGACCCGAATCGTGCCGGAAAACGTAATCCACTAGATCCAATGTTGTGGCGAGCCCGAAGCGGTAGCGATCCATATTGGCCATCGCAGCTTGGCGAAGGCCGACCAGGCTGGCACATTGAGTGCTCTGCGATTGCTACCCATTACTTAGGTGAGCAAATTGATGTCCAAGGTGGTGGCAGCGACCTGATGTTCCCGCACCATGAGATGAGCGCCGCTCATGCCCAATCTCTAACTGAGGTAAGCCCTTTTGCTAAAAATTTCATGCATGCTGGAATGGTTGCGCTTGATGGTGAAAAAATGAGTAAGTCATTAGGCAACTTAGTTTTTGTTTCTAAGTTGCGCGCATCTGGTGTTGATCCGATGGCAATTCGACTTACCTTGTTGCAGCACCATTACCGCAGTGATTGGGAATGGTTTGATAGCGAATTAGAACTGGCAACTATAAAGCTTGCTAATTGGCGCAATGCTTTTAGCCAAAGTCATGGCGCGATAAACGTAGTAGGCGATTTGATTGCGGTGCTTCAGCGAGACTTGGACACTCCAATAGCGATCACAGTAATCGATGACTGGGTGTCAGCAACCTTAGCCGGAGATGCTTCAGAACCAACTGGTGTTATGGCCAGCGCCGTCGATGCGCTGCTTGGGATTATTTGAGTTATCGTGGAAGTGCAATGGCAAATCCACTAAAAATTATTGGCCAAATGGTCAACGCATCGAACTCAACATTGGTCGTTGAGGACGAGGAGAATCGCTACATATATAAACCTGAATCTGGCGAGCGCCCATTGTGGGACTTTCCAAATGGCACACTCCATAAACGTGAACGAGCTGCCTTTGTTATGAGCGAAATTTTGGGTTGGAATTTGGTACCTAAGACGGAACTTAGCGAAGGTCCCTACGGTCTGGGTTCACTTCAAAATTGGCTTGAAGCACAAGTTACTGTCGTCGATATATTTCCGCCAGGCGAAGTCCCCGATCAGTGGCTAACCGTAATTACCGGTCTTGATGAAAGTGGTAATGAAGTTACTTTGGCGCACGCAGATGAACCTAGATTGCAGCAGATTGCTGTCTTTGATGCATTGATAAATAATGCAGATCGAAAAGCTGGTCACATTCTGACGGATCAAGACGGAAATCTATTTGGCATTGATCACGGCTTAACTTTTCACGATGAAGATAAATTGCGCACCGTATTGTGGGGTTGGATCAATGAACCAATTCCAGAAAATCTAATTTCGGATTTAGCAGCTGCTGCCGGCAAGATCCCAACTAGCGAGTTACCGCAACTGCTTAGTGAAGAAGAAGTATCGGCGCTTCTTGAGCGTCTAGAGGATTTAATTTCCACTAAGAAGATGCCGGTTCCAAGCCCACATTGGCCCGCAGTCCCCTGGCCAGTTTTCTAGCCTCTTCGGAGGTACCCATTCGCTCTAGGGCAGATGTGACCCTGTTGATCAAGTGGCTGCGTACATAGCGGACAAGGCGGCCGGCCAGCAGACACAACTGCGTTAGCTCGCATACAAAATGCCGTGGCTACTGAACCAACAAGTCGCACGCGCAGTAAGTCTGGTCCATCTAGGGAATCTTCCTCAAGGTCTGCAACATCTTCAAATGATTCAGTTGCAGCGTGAGCTTCAATAATTACTTGTTGACTTTGGGTATTCCAGCCAAGTGCAAGTGTGCCAACACGAAATTCTTCCTGGATCGGATTATCCAATGGTTCCAAATCTGCTGGGCCAAGATATGAAATCTCAATATCTTCCGCGCGAGCTACTTGGTCAAGAAGTTCTACTAAGCGCTCTGCCAGTAGGGCAACTTGTTGCTTTTCCAGAGAGACACTAATCGTGCGAGCGCCAGAGCGAGCTTGCAGGAAGAAAGTGCGCTCCCCTGGCACGCCAACGGTGCCTGCAACGAAACGTTCTGGGTTATCGAAAGTGTGGACAATTCTTGGCATACTTTCTTAATCCTTTCCGCTTTCGCCGCCGAGAGTAGGAGTCTTATTACTCTTTTCATTTAGTTTAGCTAGCCAGGAATCACCAGTGTCATTGATTTTGCCAACAGCAGAACCCTCTTCGGAGTAATGAACGACGCTTACGGAAGCAGGATCGATCATTATGGACTGAAATTTTCGTAGCGGCAGCCCCATGGCATCTGCGCAGATCGCCTTAATGATGTCGCCGTGACTGACTGCAACCCAGACGACATCTTTACCATGCTCGGCAACGAGTTTGGCATCCCAATCGCGCACTGCGCTGCTGGCTCGAGCGGACATGTCGTTCATGGATTCGCCGTCTGGAAAAATCATTTCATCTGGCCGCTGCTGCACAATTGGCCAAAGTTCATTAGTCGCCAATTCACTCAACTTCAAGCCCTGCCAAGAACCATAATCGCATTCAAGCAATCGATCCTCTAGCGAAGTTGGCACACTGCCATCAAACAATATTCCGGCGGTCTCTTGCGTGCGCTCAAGTGGGCTGACGACAACGTGTGCGACTTTGACTTCTTTAAGTCGGATTGACAGTGCCTTCGTCGTATCTCGGCCAACTTCATCAAGGACTACGCCTGGGGTCCTACCCGCCAAAATTCCGGTTGCGTTGGCATCTGTTCGGCCGTGACGAATCAACAATAAGGTGCCCATGGATAAAGACTATTAGTAAGTTGGCGGGAATTACGTCGCAGAAAATACGCCGGTAGCGAGCAAAACCAGCAACATCGAGCCCAACGTGATGCGATAAATGACAAACGGCAAGAAAGTTCGCGTTTGTAGATACTTCATCAAACTAGCAATTACGAAATACCCGACAATAAATGAAATTACTGTCGAAATAATAGTGGCTGGCCAATTAACGAAGTCATCCGTCGATATGTCACCTGCTGTAAATGCTGCCGATCCAAAAACTGCTGGAATAGCCAGCAAGAAGGAATAGCGGGCCACCATGTCGCGCTTAAAGCCCATTGCTAAACCGGCAGTGATAGTTGCGCCACTACGCGATACCCCTGGAATAAGGGCAAGTGCCTGACCGATTCCAAAATAAATTGCATGTCGCCCAGTTAGTTCGCCTTGTTCTTTAGTGAGCTTGGCAAAACGATCCACTAGACCCAAAACAATTCCCATTACTATTAGCGCTCCTGCAACTAGCCAAAGATTACGCGCCGTTGTTTCGATTGAATCCTTGAAAAAAACTCCAGCTAGAGCAATAGGAATCGATCCGATAATGACGAACCAACCCATTTTGGCATCTGGTGTTGCTCGCACCGTCTTGTTTGTAAAGCTTAAAAACCAGGCTGAGATTATCCGTACTAAATCTTTTCGGAAATATAACACCACCGCTAATTCAGTACCTATCTGAGTGAATGCAGTAAATGCTGCGCCTGGATCTGGCCAGCCTAAGAGGCGAGAAATAATCAAAGTGTGAGCAGTTGAGGAAATGGGTAAAAATTCAGTAAGACCTTGCGAGATTCCTAAAAGTATCGCTTGGAGCCAGGAAAGTTGCAGCGCTACATCCGTCAAAACGGCTCCTAATTAATTCGCCAGACACACTTATGATCGCAATACAATCCTTTAATCAAACGTTAGCGTAATGCTATGGAACTAAGAGCTCTGGGTAATAGCGGACTACTGGTGTCGCAGTTTTCCCTAGGCACCATGACTTGGGGCCGTGATACTGACATTCATGAAGCTCGCGACCAATTCAACCTCTACTACGAAGCTGGTGGACGGTTCCTGGACACGGCTGATGTTTATAGTGACGGCGTAGCAGAAGAAATCGTCGGCGAATTTGTTCGAGAGCATCCAGATGTAGTTATTTCAACAAAGGCCGGAAATGTTCGCAGCCATCGTCGCCGAGACACAAGCAGGGCGCATTTGTTAGCAGCGCTAGATGGTTCTCTTAAACGGCTTCGCCGAAGTCACATTGATGTTTGGCATATGCACGCCTGGGATCCTTACACTCCGCTCGAGGAAACATTGAGCGCTGCGAGGTACGCAGTTGATACCGGGCGCGTTAGGTACTTGGGCATTTCAAATTATTCTGGCTGGCAACTAACTACTGCAGCGCTGAGTTCAGAATTCCCAATTGTTAGCGCCCAGATGGAATACTCA
>JASJMK010000026.1:0-3796 GCA_037619625.1 Actinomycetes bacterium | reverse complement strand
GAGTTGTAGCGTACGCCGTTATCTATTTCGTACATTCCAAAACCAAGGGCAGTGTTGTTGGCTTTTGCGAATTGCGCAAAAGCCGCAGTGCTGGCGCCGCCGACAACTGGCTCCGCCCAATCACGGTACTTAGGGCTTTTGTCGCCAGCTGCAAAGTATGGGGTCGTTGCTAATTCGGGCAACAAAATCAGGTCTGGATTGGTGGCTGCCGCCTGCGTTGCTAATTCGAGCAACATCGCAACGTTTTCTGCGACATCTTGTGTGCAATTACCACTTTGTACAACTGAGACCTTCAAGGATCCTCCTGTTTTGGAATATGGCTAAACTATTGGAGATTTTGCCACTTGGTATACAAAATTCAAAGAATGTCATGTTTTGGCCAATTCTTAGAAAAACTAATAATTACCCACTTAAATCATTCATTTCGCCTATTTTTAGCGGATTCCCTGCGTTTTAGGTCTGATTTAACTGGCCCTGTTACCTTAATGTTGTATACAAAGTTGTGGAATTACCCTGCGATAGCATTATTTTTCCTCCAGACTTACACTCAACAGATTCCGCTTAATGGGGAAGCCGTAACGCAAGGATTGGAAGTTCACGTGTCACAGACTGTTTCAATGCGACGCTTAAAGTTGAGCCGCAGCAGATCCAGAGATCGCACCAGCGCTTCAGTTTCCACCAGCTACCGAATTCAGGCCTATGCAATTCTCGTGGCTTGGGTATTACTGTTCTTAATATTTAGTCTTTTGCTTCCCGATGTTTTCCCAACTTGGCAAAACGTAACTTCCATTGCAAATCAAAAAGCTGCAACTGTGTTACTGACTCTTGGATTAGTGTTTGCGCTTTCTGCTGGTGAGTTTGATTTATCAATTGGTGGTGCGGTTTCCTTAGGTGCTGCAATCCCGGCTTGGTTAGCAACTGAAAAAGGAATGTCACTTCCAGTTGCGATTCTGATAGCTCTAGTTTTTGCCGCGATCTTTGGATTGATTAATGGCCTGCTTAGCGTTAAAGCGAAAATTCCGTCCCTAATAGTAACTCTTGGTACGGGTACAGCGCTTGGTGGATTTGTTAGTGGTATCGCAGGTAACACCACGCTCAGTGTGCAAACTTTTTCCTTTGTTGCGTTAGTGAAGACTAGGATTTTTGGATTTTATGCTGCCTTCTGGTTCATGCTGATTATTGCATTCATCGCTTGGTACGTACTCGAGCACACCCCAGTTGGCAGGCAACTATATTTCGTTGGCCAAGGACGAGAGGTTGCTCGTCTTGCCGGTATCCGTACGAATGCATATCGTTACTACTCGCTGATTCTTTGCTCCACCCTGGCGGCGCTTGCTGGTGCGATAGTTTTAACAACTGCCGGCGCTGCGCAATCCAGCATTGGTAAGTCCTATGTGTTGCCAGCTTTCGCGGCAGCATTCCTTGGTTCAACTGCAATTAGGCCAGGACGTTTTAACGTCTGGGGCACAGTTGTAGCTGTATATTTCCTCGAAACTGGAATCACGGGCTTGCAGCTCAAGGGTTTCGAGGTTTGGATTACAGATGTGTTCTATGGGCTCGCGCTTGTTATTGGCGTGCTCGTAGCCACTGTGGCATCCAACCTTCGGTCGCGGTCGAGTGACTGAATCAAAACAACGAAAGGTACGTCTAATGCAAGCACAAAAGAAAATGCGTTTCGGCTTCATCGCCGCCGCGCTTGCTGCTGGACTAGTTTTGAGCGGTTGCTCAAGCGCGTCTGATGAAGCAGCACCAACCGAAGCAGCTAGCGCACCTGCAGCAGCAGATAACTTGGCAGTAGCACAGGCAGCATACGACGCTGCACTTGCTGCTTCCTTGACATTTGCTTACCCGGGCGATGCGTTTGATGTTTCGGCTGCATCTGGCAAGAAGGTTGCGATGATTTCGATCAACGACCAGATTCCAGTATTGAAGCAGTGGACCGACACAATCGCCGCAGGACTTGAGTCCCAGGGCGTAACTGTTACTCAAAAGAGCGACGCTGGTGGCATTATTGATCCACTTCCTAAGTTCTTTGCACAGGCTGTAACAGACAAGGTTGATCTAATCATCACCAACGCTGTACCAGCTGCATTAATCCCACTAGCTGACTTGGGCGACATTCCAGTAATGACAACCAACCAAACTGCTGCACCTGGTGTAGCTGTAGCTGACGGAATTGCTGCTGACCCATCATTTGACTACACAATTGCAGCAAGCTTGATGGCTGACTGGTTCTGTGTAACAGGTGCTGGCGCCGGTAACGCAGTTGTATGGGGATCTGAAGGACAGGCTTCTAGCCCAGTCATGATCGAAGTAATCAAGGCTCGGGTAGCAGAAATTTGCCCAAGCGCCAAGGTTGCTTACCAGGATGCACCACTTGCAACTTGGTTCGATGGAACACTTGACGGTGTTGCAAAGAATGCTGTCACAGCAGATCCAAGCATTACTCATTTGATGCCAATTTATGACGCTATGAGTTTTGCAACTGGCGCTGGCGCAACCGCTGCTAGTTCAGCCGCAATTCAGTCGTCATTTAACATGACACCTGCTGTTGCTGCTGGTCTTGGTGCATCATCACTCAAGATGGATGTTGGTTGTCCAAATGACTGGTTCTCCTACGCCACAGTTGACGCAGGTCTTCGTCTGTTGACAGGAAACACAATTCCTACAAACTACGGAATCACTTGCAAGGTGTTTGATGAATCCAACATTGGATCCATTGACGCCACAGTAGAAAATTCCGTGAACTGGTACGGAATTGACTTTGCAGCTGAGTTCGCAAAGTACTGGACAGCAATGTAATTTGTAAGTAATCGTGACTGGTTGGAGTTAGGAATAACTCCAACCAGTCACACTTATAGGTAGACAATAAGTTTTTGCACGAATAAGTTTGTTAAGTTATTAATTAATACTCAGGAGATTACGGTGACTGTAGAGCATGGCATCGGCCCAGTTCTTGAGTTCACTAATTTGTCCAAAACTTTTGGGCCAACTAAAGCCCTATCCAACGTAGATTTTGATGTCCGCCCCGGTGAGATCCATGGATTAGTTGGGCGCAATGGCTCGGGTAAATCCACTCTGATTAAAGTTCTTAGTGGTTTTCACGACCCAGATCGTGGCACAAAACTCAAACTTCGTGGCCAAGGCATTGAATTGCCGCTGCGCGGTAATGACGCGGCCCAACTTGGCATGGTATTCGTGCACCAAGACCTCGGACTGGTTCCGGCTTTTAGTATTTTAGAAAACCTTCGGCTAGGTACTTGGCGCCGTCGCAGCTTATCCAAAATTCCCTGGGCTGCTGAAAAAAGTGCGGTCGCTTATCAGTTATCGCAATTTGGTTTGAAGTGGGATCCACTGACTCCTGTTGGAGCATTGCCTCCAGTTGATCGAGCAATTGTGGCTATCGCTCGGGCTATTCGGGAAATCGCAACCAATCCTGAGGGACACGTTTTAGTTCTAGATGAACCAACTGCTTACCTGCCAAGTGAATCAGTAGACAAGCTTTTTGATGCAGTTAAGAAAGTAACTCGTCAAGGAACCGGTGTGGTTTTCATCAGTCACCGAACCGATGAAATTTTAAATTTAACTGATCGAATTTCAGTACTTCGCGACGGTCGCAAGGTTGCAACCGTTAACACTCGCGAAACTAAAGAAGCTGACTTGGTTTCGATGATTCTGGGACAGTCTTTAAACGCGTTTTATCCAGATCATGTGCCAACGCCTTCCAAAGAAGTTGTGCTTTCGACGAAAAATATGGCAGCAGGAGGTATTCCAAAACTAAACATCACGCTTCGCC
>JASJMK010000025.1:0-6028 GCA_037619625.1 Actinomycetes bacterium | reverse complement strand
ACACATTCACTCGATAGAAAGTTCAAGCCACCTGGGCTTACCTTTGAATTAAAGCCACGTCCTTCAATGGTTAAGGCAAGAGTGCCTTGCACTTCGTCGCAGGCGCGAACGCAGCGATTACAGACAATGCACTTACTCTCATCAAATGAGAAATAAGGATTCGAGGAATCTGTTGGTGCATCTAGGTGATTTTTTCCAATGCCATAACGGACTTCGCGAAGGCCTGATACCCCAGCCATATCCTGGAGTTCGCAATCGCCATTTGCTGAGCAAGTTAGGCAATCCAGCGGATGATCCGAAATGTAAAGCTCCATTACACCTTTACGAAGTTTTGCAACTTTCGCAGTTTGCGTGCGAACTACCATTCCTTCTTCAACAGGCGTGGTGCACGAGGCAGGAGTTCCTTTTCGACCATCAATCTCGACAAGGCACATTCGGCATGATCCAAATGGTTGCAATGAATCAGTTGCGCAAAGCTTTGGGATGTCACAACCTGCTTCCCCGGCTGCGCGCATGATTGATGTGCCAAGCGGTACTAAGTGGGACTGGCCATCAATGGTCACGTTGACTAAAACGTCAGAAGCTGATTTCGGTGTTCCATAATCAGCTTCACCTATTCCTGATCGCATAGGCATAGTGCCACGTGGATCTGAAACTACTGTCATAACTTTGCTCCTGTCTTGATCCCGAAATCAGCTGGAAATAATTTGAGTGCACTGCGAACTGGCATTGGAGTTAGTCCCCCCATTGCACACAGTGAACCGTCAGTCATAACTTCACACAGATCCTCAAGTAACTCGAGGTTTTTTTCTTGATCTTCGCCCGCAACAATTCGATCAATAACTTCAACTCCACGAGTTGAGCCGATGCGGCAAGGAGTGCATTTGCCACACGATTCTTCTGCGCAAAATTCCATCGCAAATCTTGCTTGCTTTGCCATATTTGCCGTGTCGTCAAAAACCACAATTCCACCATGGCCGAGCATGCCACCAGCTTGAGCAAGGGATTCGTAACCCATCGCAACATCCCAAGATTCGGTACCCAAGTAAGCCCCAAGTGGACCACCGATTTGTACCGTCTTGATAGGCCTGCCGCTATTAGTTCCACCACCGTAAGTATCTACGAGTTCACCAAGAGTGATTCCGAAAGCAACTTCAACTACGCCACCGCGTTTTATATTTCCAGCGAGTTGAAAAACTTGCGTACCGCGAGAGCGCTCATGTCCAAGTGCCTGATATGCAGCTGCGCCTTGCGCCAAAATCATCGGTACCGCAGAAACTGTCATCACATTATTGATAACGGTTGGTTTGCCAAATAATCCAACTAACGCTGGAATTGGAGGCTTAGCGCGAACCATGCCACGTTTCCCTTCCAGGCTTTCTAGCATGGCAGTTTCTTCGCCACATACGTAGCTGCCTGCGCCAACTCGAACCTCGAGAGCAAAAGCAGATTTCGATCCCAACACGTTTGAACCAAGTAAGCCATGTTCGTTTGCAATCGCGATAGCACGATTCAAGATGTCAATTGCATGAGGATATTCAGAGCGCACATAAATCAGACCTTGCGTTGCCCCGACTGCAATTCCAGAGATGATCATTCCTTCAATTAGAGTGAACGGATCACCTTCCATCAGCATTCTGTCTGCGAATGTTCCACTGTCACCTTCATCTGCATTGCAGCAAATGTATTTTTGATCTGACTCGGTGTTCAGCACAGTTTGCCATTTGATGCCAGCTGGGAATCCTGCGCCACCGCGACCACGTAGTCCGGATTCAGTAACTTGTGAAACTACATCAGCGCAAGACATTTCTAATGCTTTGCGCAGCCCGACTAGGCCACCATGATTTTCATAATCTGAAATCGAAAGTGGATCAATTACACCAACGCGGGCAAAAGTTACGCGGTTTTGGTTCTTAAAGAATTCATATTCTTCGACCAGTCCTATGCATGACTCGTGCGCTTGGGCACTTAGAAAATCAGCCGCCATGAGTTCCGCAATATTTTCTTCTGACACATTGCAATATCCAACACGACCAGCAGCTGTTTCTACTTCTACTAAAGGTTCTAGCCAAAGCATCCCACGTGAGCCCGTACGAACAATTTGGATTGCAATGTTATTTTCGCCCGCTTGTTTAGCAATCTCAATTGCTACTTCATCAGCTCCTACCGAAAGTGCGGCGGAATCAAGGGGAACGAATACCTTAATCACGAAGTCACCGCCGCAGCAGCCGCAAAGATTTTCGAACATGTAGCGCGCCCAATAGGTTTACCATTCACCATGACAGATGGCCCAAGTGCACAATTTCCTAAACAGAAAGTTTGTTCCATTTGAATGTCATCTTTAATTTTTCCGCCATGAATGTCATAGCCCTGCTCATGCAGTTCCGAGATCAAATCAGCATTCCCAGATGCCTGGCAGGCCTCTGCGACACATACTTTAACGACAACTTGAGCGGGCGGCGTTGAGCGGAAATCGCTATAGAAGGTAAATACGCCATAAACTTCGGCGCGCGAAACATTGCAATTTTTAGCAATTAAATCAATCGCGCTATCTGGCACATAGCCCAATAGTTCTTGTACTAATTGTAAAGAACGAAGAATTGCCGAGGCCTCACCTTTGTAAGGTCCCAAGTAATTAAGAATGCTTTCCTCGGAATAATTACTCAACTTTGGCTCCAATCAAAGCAAGGAGTTGCTCCTCTAAGTGTGCATCTCCAACATGCATTACTTCAAGGGGCAGGCCGATCAATTCCGCTGCCTCTTGGGCTGCAACCTCTAATTCAGGGGTTTGGCGCTGCGACAGCCAAAGCACTCGTTTGTAGGAATGGAAGTAGTCATCTCGAAGTTCTGGATATTTTTCCAGTCCCATTTCCACCATGACACTGCGCCTGAACGTCTTTACTAAGTAGTCAGTGAATACATAGGTACCTGGCTCAGCTTCAAATTCAGCTTTCATCTTTTCCGCGGTTGCAAACACGTCGTAACAATGGTCTCCAGAAAGTCGTGATACCTGGTATTTTTCGCAAAGTTGGTCTATCGCGCCGTAAGTTCCACAATCTGCATATGCAATAGCAACCCGATCATGTGTTGGCTGTAATTCCAGAATTAATTTTTCAACTTCTGGCGCAATTCCTTCAGGGCGATTGTGTAACAACGGATTGACCGGCTCAACATGCAAGTCCAAATTTCGACGATCTGCTATTTCATGAACGTGGGCAGCAAGTGCTCCACATGCAATCACTGCGATGCTCATGATGGAAGCGCCAACTCCAAGAAAAACTTGTCGTTGAAATCTGGTCGATCAGAAAGTTCAACATAGTCAACTTCATCCAACAAAGTAGTTGCGCCGCTTCGTTCTGTGCTCGACAACAAAACCATCTTCGCGCCTTCGCCTGCAACGTTTCCAGCACTGACGATACGCATGACTGGAAGTTTAGGAACCAATCCAATGCCAATGGCCGAGGCTGGCGACAGATACGATCCAAAAGATCCAGCGAGCAGCACCTGCTGCACATCCTCATCAACTAAGCCAACTTCTTCAAGTAGCAAGCGCCACCCCGTTGCAATCGAAGCTTTTGCAAATTGCAGTTCACGAACATCTCGCTGCGATAGGTAAACCGTTGGTTCCTCGCCGTCCCAGTGCAATACAAAAATTCGATCCCCTGCTTCTCGAGTGAGTAACCGCGAAGCTAGATGCGGAGCAATTTCAAGAGCTAACTCATCAGTTACAAAGCGGCCAGAATCATCGATCAGTTTTGCTTTATGAAGTACGTAAACCGCATCTACTAAACCTGATCCACAAATTCCAACTGGTTCCGTATCGCCGATAACGCCAAGTTTGATACCTTCATCAGTTACTTGCACTACTTCTATGGCGCCATCGGCAGCTCGCATGCCACAGGCAATTGAAGCGGCTTCGAAAGCTGGTCCCGCTGGGGCAGCCGTTGTTAAAATCGTGTCGCCATTTGATAGCACGATCTCGCAGTTAGTTCCCACATCAATAAGTAACCGCACTCGTTTGTCGCGATCCATGCCAGTTGCCAGGACGCCGGCAACAATGTCGCCGCCAACGTAAGCACCAAAAGCTGGGAATAGGAATACTCGAGCAGTTGGAAGTAACTCAATGCCAACTTCTGCAGCAGTAAACACTGGCCAAGTTTTTGCAGCAGGAATAAATGGCGCAACTCCAACAGGTTCTGGATCTACCCCAAGCAAAATTTCAACCATCGTTGCGTTTCCAGCTATCGCTGTTTCATATACCTGATTCGCGGAAACTCCTGCTTCCGCACAAACTTCAGCAATCAATTCATTTAAAGTAGCCAATCCCGCAGCTTGCATCAGTCCCGCAGCAAGTGGGTCCATCATGGTTGCGGAAATTCGCGAAATTACGTCAGCACCGAATGGCTGTTGTTTGTTCAGCATCGACTTAACTGCCATCGGGGTGCCAGTAATTAGGTCTAACAAAGTCGCTACAACAGTGGTGGTGCCAAGATCAAATGCGATTGCGTAGTTTTGCGCTGAAGTATCCCCTGGCTCAACTGCGATCAACGCTTCGTCAACTACTACTGCAGTAACTTTGAAATCGTTCTTGCGAAGGACGGTTGGCAAAGTTTTAAGAACTGCTAAATCTGCCTCAAACTCTAAGTCATCCATAGCATCTCGCAGGCGATCAATGTCGGGACGTTGATCGTGCAAAGTTGGCTCAACAAGTTCGACATAACGTTTTTGCACAGCAGGTCGCAAAATAACCTGTCGGCCCACTCCCACCGTTGCAGCCTTTGGCCGAGTGGAAAGTGGCGGAACTTCAACTTTAAGATTTCCGTTTGCGCGAGCAACACATGCCAAGCGCCAGCCATCTGCAAGCTGTTCGGAATTAAATGCTCGAATGTCTAGCCTCGAAATTGGAACTTCACCTTCAAGAATTTGGATTTTGCACTTTTTGCAAGTTCCATGCCCACCACATGTGGAGTCAATTGCTAGACCATTCCACGAGGCAGCATCAAAAACAGTTACGCCAGGGGGAACGCGAACATCAGTACCACTTGGACTGAACTGCAATTGGACGCGCCCAAGCCCACTGACTGTCGTCTGAGCTGAGGAGCTTTCGGTATCTGGCACAAATTTACTTTCAGTTAATTCTTATCGGTTATTACGCTTCTTTGTTTGCTCGGAAGTTACTAATCCAATTAGCGCCCCATTGATCTAGTCCCAAGACTAAGTCCGAAGCGCGCACTGCTTGCACAACCTCAGGAGTGCGACCATCCATAATTGCCGATGTTAAACCCATTGCCATTGCCATCGGCATAAACGCAGCATTTAGGGCATGCCGGTTCGGTAAACCAAAGGAAACATTTGATGCTCCGATTGACATGTTAAGACCATACTTTTCTTTGATTAAGTAAATAGTCTCAAGTGTGTGCTTTGCATTTTCTGGATCTGCGCCAACTGGCATAGCAAGTGGATCAATTAGCAAGTTCTCCAGCGAGATACCTTCCTTTTCAACCCGACGCACAATCTTTTCAACAATTACCATGCGGTCTTTTGCCAGCATAGGAATTTCAATTTCATCATTAGGGAGCGCAAGAATCGCTGCGTCATATTTCTTAACTAACGGAAGAATCAAATCCATCCGCTCGTCTTCACCAGTCATTGAGTTAACTAGGGCTTTTCCTTCATAAACTGCAAGGCCCGCTTCCAGTGCCTCGATAACTGATGAATCAATGCAAATTGGTAAATCAGTTAGTGACTGAACAAGTTTGATCGCATTTGCCAGCAGAGCTGGTTCATCTGTTAGTGGAACGCCCATGTTTACATCGAGCATGTCGCAGCCGCCAGCAACTTGGTCTGCAACGTCAATGTTGATAGTTGAAAGATCGTTGGCGCGAAGTTTTTCTTGGAAAAGTTTGCGTCCAGTTGGGTTTAGACGCTCACCAATAATCACAAATGGCACATCATGACCGATTGTTACGGTTTTGGTTGGGGAACTAAGCACTGTATGCATGGTTGTCCTTTACTTCGCTGGTAATTG
>JASJMK010000024.1:0-7412 GCA_037619625.1 Actinomycetes bacterium | reverse complement strand
TATCTGGAAATGTTGGCTAGGTACTAAATCCCAGATGAATTTTTGTCGCATCGATCGCACAGGTGTTCCTCTAGGCTTAAGCCATGATCGATTTAGCCGTTTTGCGCCAAGACCCAGATGCTCTGAAGAAATCTCAGGCTGCCCGGGGCGAATCCGTTGAGCTAGTTGATCAGGTTATTGCAGCAGATATTGCTCGCCGTAGCGCAGTTGGGGAATTTGAGGCGCTGCGCACCACGCAAAAGGCAATTGGCGCTCGGGTCGCAAAAGCCCAAGGCGAGGAAAAAACTGCGCTGTTAGCCGAAACAAAAACTTTGTCAGACGAGGTCAAGGCTGCGGAAAATTCACTCCGCGAAATGGACGCTGCTTTGGATGCGCTAGTGCTGGGACTTTCTAACCTGGTTGATCCCGCAGCTCCAGTTGGCGGCGAAGATGATTTTGTTGTCATTAAAGAAGTTGGCACAAAGCGCGATTTTGCTTCGGAAGGTATTTCAGTGCGCGACCACGTTGAAATCGGCGAACTACTTGGGGCAATAGATATAGAGCGTGGCGCAAAAGTTAGCGGTAGTCGCTTTTATTACTTGACCGGCCCGGGCGCAATGTTGGAGCTCGCACTAGTGCAGCTTGCAATGAACACTGCGCAAAAAAATGGATTCACTCCGATGATCCCGCCAGCATTAGTAAAGCCTGCTGCGATGGAAGGCACAGGGTTTCTGGGTCAAGCTGCGGAAAACGTTTATCGATTAGAAGCTGATGATTTGTATTTAGTTGGAACTGCTGAAGTTCCACTTGCCGCGTATCACATGGACGAAATTTTAGAAGGCGATCTACCTCGGCGCTACGCAGCATTCTCACCTTGCTTTAGGCGAGAGGCTGGAAGTCATGGCAAGGATACGCGGGGAATTTTTCGCGTGCACTGGTTTGACAAAGTTGAAATGTTTTCCTTCTGTCCAGTCGATGAGGCACTGGATGAACATTCTCGCTTACTTGGATTTGAAGAAGAATTTTTACAGTTACTTGAAATTCCATATCGGGTTATTGATGTTGCAACTGGAGATCTCGGTTCAAGTGCGGCGCGCAAGTTTGACTGTGAAGCGTGGGTGCCATCACAAGAGCGTTACCGCGAAGTAACTTCAACATCGAACTGCACAACTTTCCAAGCACGGAGATTGAAGATTCGCTCACGCGGGGAAAACGGCGTTGAACCAATTGCGACTTTGAATGGCACATTGTGTGCAGTAACTCGCACGATTGTTGCGCTCTTTGAAAATCACCAAGAAGCTGATGGTTCAGTTCGTATTCCAAAAGCGTTGCAACCATATCTTGGTGGCGCTTCGCATTTTAAGATTAAGTAACCAAATTTAGAAAAGAATCAAACAAGCTTGGAAATAGAAATGGCCTACGAGAACTCGTAGGCCATTTCTTATGCAGATCTATACGCCAGCAACCTGTGGCAAGTTTGCCAAAGCTGCAGTGAAACGCTCATCGGTAATTACTTCATCAGTCATACGACCATTGAGGAATTCGTCATAGGCAGCAAGATCGAAATGACCATGTCCACAAAGAGCAGTCAAGATAACGGTTTCTTCGCCGGTTTCTTTTGCCTTAAGTGCTTCCTGAATTGCGATTGCAATTGCATGGGTTGGCTCTGGCGCTGGAACGATTCCCTCGGTACGAGCAAACTGCACAGCAGCACTAAAGCACTCTGTTTGACCAACCGCTTGCGCGTCCATCAAACCAAGATCGTAGATATGTGAAATCAACGGAGCCATACCGTGATAGCGCAATCCACCTGCGTGAATTGGATCTGGAATGAAGTCCTTACCAAGTGTGTGCATCTTCATAAGTGGAGTCATACCTGCAGTGTCACCAAAGTCGTAGGCATAAGTTCCACGAGTTAGCGATGGACATGATTCTGGTTCCGCAGCCAAAATTCGTGGACTGATTTTTCCAGCCATCTTTTCGCGTAGGAATGGGAATGCTAAGCCGCCGAAGTTAGAACCACCACCGGTGCAACCAACAATCAGTGTTGGTGTATCGCCAGCTTTTGCCATCTGCAAGAGTGCTTCTTCGCCAATGATGGTCTGGTGCATTAGTACGTGATTCAAAACTGAACCAAGTGCGTAACGAGTTCCAGGATCCTTAACTGCAACTTCGACAGCTTCTGAAATCGCGATACCAAGTGAGCCGCTTAAGTTCTTTGGATCAGCAGCAAGCATCTTGCCAACTTCAGTTAACTGTGATGGTGAGCGGTGAACCGTTCCACCAAAAGCTTCAATCATTAACTTGCGAAATGGCTTTGCATCAAATGAAGCGCCAACCTGGAAAACTTCACACTCCATGTCGTAAAGTGCGCAAGCAAAAGCAAGTGCAGTACCCCATTGGCCCGCGCCAGTTTCTGTCACAAGTTTCTTAATTCCTTCTTGTGCGTTGTAGTAAGCCTGCGGCACAGCAGTGTTTGGCTTGTGCGAACCTGCTGGCGAAACGCCTTCGTACTTGTAATAAATTCGGGCTGGAGTGCCAAGTGCTTTTTCAAGTCGGTGCGCGCGAAACAGCGGGCTCGGGCGCCATTGCCGATACACATCTAATACGCCACCTGGAATATCGATGTACCGCTCTTGACTAACTTCCTGCATGATTAATTCCATTGGAAACAGTGGAGCGAAATCTTCCGGTCCAGCAGGTTGATGTGTGCCTGGGTGCAATGCTGGCGGCGGCGGCGCTGGCAGATCCGGAACGATGTTGTACCACTGAGTGGGCATCTCATCTTCGGTCAAAGTGTATTTATGAGTGCGAACTTCGTCGCTGATCTTGGCCATGATGCTCCTTAGTGAAAAGCCCGTAGAATTGATACGGATAACTCAGAACTCTAGCGACTTTTTGACATTCGTGACTAGGGCAAAAACCAGGGAATTAGGTAACAATTGTGACGCGGTTAGTGGCCAGCGATCTCGATGGGACTTTTCTGCAAACTGGGGGCACTGTTTCCCCGGAAAACGTGGATGCAATCGCTCGGGCGCATGCAAATGGGCTAGAAACCATTTTCGTAACGGGTCGCCCAACCAGGTGGATGCGCCAAATCCAGGATATGACTGGCCATCAAGGTTTAGCCCTGGTTTGCAATGGCGCCCTTTTAATGGACCTAAAAACCCAAGAAACTATCTATGCCGAGCTACTTTCCTCCGATGCTGGGCTTAAGGCTGCTGCCGCATTGCAAGCACTAGATCCCGATATTTCATTCGCAGTCGAATTGGATCGTCACGATGACTCATTCATGGTTGACGATAAATACCGTCCGCGTTGGGAAGTAAAACATAGTCCAGTGCCAACAGATGTGGAATCAATGTTTGGCACCGAAATTGTCGTTAAGTTGTTAGCGCGACCAAGTGATCGGATTCAACAAAATGCTGACGAATTCTTAATTGCTGCGCAGAAAGCCCTGACTGGAATTGTTGATGTCACGCATTCAAATTTCTTAGATCTCATGATTGAGATGAGTGCAATAGGAGTGAATAAAGGTACAGGGCTCGAAAAGTTTGCTCTTAATAACGCAATGACCGCGGCTGACGTTGCTGCAGTTGGCGACATGCCAAATGATTTACCAATGATCCAGTGGGCTGGACGCGGGGCCGCTGTTGACAACGCACACGATTGGATAAAAGCTGCGGCTGACGAACATGTTCCTTCTAATGATGATCATGGCGTTGCAGTATTTATAGATCGAATTATTGCTAGTTAACGCGCTTGCGCAGGTTATCTAACCAAACCTGGGGCTCAACCGCAGACGTAATGATCTCGGCAACTTTGCCATCACCGCTTGCATTGTCGTGACGCGGGTAAGAGCCCAAGAACTTAACATCTGCACAAATTTCACGCAGCTTAATTAACACAGCGCCTAGATTCTCGTCATCAATGTGGCCAACGCAATCTAGGGAAAAGAAGTAGTCACCTAATTGTTGTTTAGTAGGACGTGATTCCAAGCGCGAAAGATCAATGCCACTTACCGCGAACTCAGTCAAAATCTTGAGTAACGCACCAGGTTGGTTGCGATGCATAAATAATGACAAAGTCGTTTTGTCATTTCCAGTTGCAGGTTGCGCATGACCTGGCTTACTAACTAATACAAACCTGGTCCAGGCGCTGTCGCTGTCGCCGATACCTTCGGCAAGAATTTCCAGTCCATAATGTTTTGCGGCAGCAACAGAGCAAATCGCTGCGTCATAGTTCGCACCACTTGCCAATTCTTCAGCTGCTGCGGCAGTAGACATAGCCGGTAAAACATGAACGCTCGGAATGTTTTGCGCTAACCAATTCACGCATTGCGCATGTGCATGTGGATGAGTTGCAATTCGGGAAATATTAGAAATCTGAGTGCCGACTTTAGCCAGCAGCGCAAAATCAACTGGGATCGCAATTTCATCAATAATTTCTAACGGATCGCCGTGACCCAATTCATCCAGAGTTGTAGAAACTGATCCCTCTACTGAGTTTTCGATCGGGACTAGAGCGGCAAATGCTTCGCCAGATCGCACCAGGTTTAAGGCATGTCGCACTGACTCGGCAGCAATTAACTGCGCCTGCGCAGCAATCGGCATCTGCAGAAGGGCAGCTTCCGTGAAGGTTCCCTTGGGGCCAAGATATACAAATGAATTTTTCATAGAAACTCAAGATTACGCGCTTTTCGCACTGTCTAATTTCACCTGCAACGAGATGGTCAAGACCTCAATTAAATAAGGGTTTCTCTGGATTTAGTTAAATCCTTTCAACACCGTTAACAGGCAACTTAAGTTGGCGCGCCACAAGTATGAGATTTCCGTTTATTAAGTGAGAATAACTAAGTGGATTCAACAATTTATCGACGCACTCAAAGTGGCGCAATTGCTGGAACTCCAGAATTAAATTCGCCAACTAATGAGATTAAAGCTGAACCTGTTTTTTCAGTTTCAACTTTCCAATCTGGCGACATTAGTGACACAAAATCACAACCTCCTTTTGTTGAAAGTTCACAATTTGATAATTCCGCTAAGTCAACATCGGGAAATTGGTTTGCTAATCTACGATCTAAATTTTCAGGAATTAATTTGCCATGGCGTAAATCACCAAAGATAAAATCACCAAAAAGATTCCCACGGCCAGTGCGCTACATCAGAAATATTGTGCTCGCTTACTTAGCGTTTTATGTCATACTCGGTTTTCATGCAGCAACCTCGCTTAATAAAATTCCAGCCGCAGCAAGTGGGGCAATTGCTGATACCTCAGGGACCAATTGGCTCTTGGCAGGCTCTGATAGTCGTGAGGGACTAACTAAAGCTGAGCGAAAAGAACTTCGCACCGGCAAAGATGAAGGAGCCCAGCGCACCGATA
Organism: Actinomycetes bacterium; assembly: GCA_037619625.1. Lineage (GTDB taxonomy): Bacteria > Actinomycetota > Actinomycetes > S36-B12 > UBA5976 > UBA5976. The sequence continues at coordinate 2,051 of JASJMK010000024.1, read as the reverse complement.
CTTTGATGGTTATTCACATCACTGATGAAGGAACGCCAACACTAGTGAGTTTGCCACGAGACTCCTATGTAATTATTCCTGCTCACACTGCTCTTGATGGAATGCAAGTTACTGACCGACGAAATAAAATTAATACTGCATATGGCAAGGGCGGCGCACCTCTGTTAGTTGAAACTGTCGAACGCAATACGGGCTTACACATTGATCACTACATGGAAATTGGCTTCAAAGGAATCCGCGATATTACAAATGCTGTGGGCGGGGTAGACATGTGTATCCCGGCAGATGTCACTGATGAAAACTCTGGACTGAATTTGCTCGCTGGCTGCCAAGAGCTAGATGGCCGCAATGCGCTGGCGTATGTTCGGATGCGCTACGCAGATCCAAGAGGTGACTTGGGTCGAGTAGAACGCCAACAACAATTTATCAGTTCCGTCATGAAAAAAGTTGCGACGCCTGCAGTGTTACTAAATCCAGTAAGTATGTGGAGATTAGTTGACGCAAGTACAAGTTCAATAAATGTTGGCACTGGAGACTCGGTGCAAGATTTGGCAAATTTAGCCATCGCAATGCGCTCGTTATCAAATGGCAAGGGAGCACTGCTGACGGTGCCGGTCACAACGGCCGATGCAACTACTGCTGCTGGATCATCAGTTATTTGGGATGAGGTTGCTGCCCGAGAACTCTTTGTTTCTTTAGGTGCAAACTAAACTAAGAAGTTATTTAAGTGAAAAAGATTAGCAAAACCGCACTTAAATAGGCATAAATCTCATAAGATTTTAATAGATACCCCAATTAGGAGAATTATGTCTGTAATTTCGCACGTCGCCTCCCAAGAAGTCGCGCTGACGGGAAGCAACTACACAACAGTTGTAATCGTCGCTTTGATTGCATTAGCTGCGCTTGGCGTTGCTGCACTCTTAGTTCGCGAAGTTCTAGCAGCCGATGAAGGCACTGACAGCATGAAAAAGATTGCCAAGGCAATCCAAGAAGGCGCGTCTGCTTATCTGAATCGTCAGTTCCGCACCTTGGCCATATTTGGTGTACTTGTTTTCTTCTTGCTGTTCCTACTTCCAGCAGATACCCAAAGTGAGCGCATCGGCCGTTCGCTATTTTTCTTAGTCGGCGCAGTGTTCTCCGGCATAACTGGCTACATGGGTATGTGGTTAGCAGTTCGTGGAAACGTTCGCGTTGCAGCTGCAGCGAATGCAAGTGGCGAACAAGAAGCCATGAAGATTGCGTTTCGCACTGGCGGAGTGGCTGGCATGTTCACAGTTGGCCTTGGCTTATTTGGCGCAGCAGTTGTTGTTTTGGTTTATAAGGGTGACGCTCCTAAAGTTCTTGAAGGATTTGGCTTCGGTGCCGCGCTTCTTGCAATGTTCATGCGCGTGGGTGGCGGTATCTTTACCAAGGCCGCAGATGTTGGCGCTGACCTTGTTGGAAAAGTTGAACAAGGTATTCCAGAAGATGATCCTCGCAACGCAGCAACTATTGCAGACAACGTAGGTGACAACGTAGGTGACTGCGCTGGCATGGCTGCAGATTTGTTTGAGTCCTATGCAGTGACATTGGTTGCAGCATTGATTCTTGGTAAAGCTGCATTTGGTGAGATTGGTTTAGTCTTCCCACTTGTTGTTCCAGCAATCGGTGTAGTAACTGCAGTAATTGGCATCTTTGCAGTGACACCGCGACCAAATGATCGTTCTGGAATGAGCGCAATTAATCGTGGCTTCTTCTTATCTGCAGTTATTAGCGCAGTCCTGGTTGCAGCCGCTGCCTACCAATTCTTGCCAGCAACTTTAGGTGAATTGAAATCTGTTGCAGATCCAACTTTCGGACTTGCTGATAGCTCAAGTGTCAATCCACGTTTCATGGCAATCGGCGCAGTACTTATGGGTATCGTTTTGGCGGCTGCAATCCAGCAGTTAACTGGTTACTTCACAGAAACTAACCGCAAACCAGTTGATGATGTTTCAAAGTCATCGTTAACCGGACCTGCAACTGTAATTCTTGCGGGTATCTCACTCGGTATGGAATCTGCTGTTTACTCC
>JASJMK010000023.1:0-12435 GCA_037619625.1 Actinomycetes bacterium | reverse complement strand
CCGACGTTCAAGTTTTAGGTAGTTGCCAACACGAACACCCTTTGGCGCTGGGATAACAGCTTCAATTGCAATTTCGTTAAACGCAAGTGTGTTTTGGAATGGCCCAATGACGAAATCTTTCATTGAGATTTCCCGAGTTCCCTTTGGGCCCTGCGCAACGATGTGGCCACCCATTGCAGTCATAGTTGCAGCCCAGTCACCCTGTGGATCAGCGTGACAAACCGAACCAACGAAAGTTCCGCGAGTGCGAACAATTGGATCTGAAACTAGTGGGGCAGCTGCTGCGATTGTTGGCGCATGCTCTTCCATTAGCACGCAGTTTTCAAGTTCTTCGTGGCGGCAAAGTGCGCCGATGTGAATGCTGCCATCTGGATCGACTCGGTGGTAATCGAGGCCCGCGATGCCATTGATATCAACTAGCATCTCTGGCGCCGAGAATCGAAGTTTGATCATTGGGATCAAACTTTGGCCACCCGAAATAACCTTTGCTTCACCAGCGTATGAATCTAGAATCGCTATGGCCTCTTCGATTGTTTTTGGTGCCTCGTAACCAAATCTGGAGGGGTACATTACTTTCCTTTCGGTAACTTATTTAATGTTTCAAAACTTTTGCTTGAGTGCGAAAACTACTTGTTGTCTCTAACTGCAACTGGCAGATCATTAGCATCTGGATCTGGTCGTTGTTCTTGACTCGGTGGCCATGGGCCTTGCACGGGCTGTCCGGCAACTTTTAAGTACTCAGTGATTTGTGGCCAAGCCCAAATCGTTGGAGACTTGCCGGTCTTTGGAGAGTTTTCGATCAAGGAGTAAAAACGTGGATTTCCGCGTTCTGCGCCAGTGGACTCAATTGCCATTTTTTCTCCTGAGTATCTATGCGGTGTGTGCAGTAAGGATGTACACGACTTTAACACCGCAGATGCATATAGTTCGCGAGAATTGAAAAAGATTAAAACCGGTACCTTATTGGGGATATCTCAGTATTTGGACGGGAAAACCCTGCGTTGCTTATTTTTGCTTCAAAACCGAGATAGCTTCGGCAATGACCGAAACTGCGATTTCAGCCGGCGTACTTGCCGAGATTTTTAGCCCAGCCGGTCCATGAACCCGAGATAAATCAGTTACTTCTTGGTAGGCAAGCCAATCTGCCCGATCCTGCTGCATTTTTGCGGAGCCGAGGGCGCCGATATAGCCCGCATCTCCCTCAATTGCAGCGCCTAAGTTTCGACTGGACATTTCCACTTCATGACCCATGATGATTGCCGCATCTAATGGCGAAAGTGAAGCCAACAGCCCGATTGCCAGGTCATTTCGCATAACTACTGACACATTCCAACCCAAAGTTTTACCCAAAGCGGCAATTGCTTCGGCGTTTGGACCTTGACCAGCAACGACCAGCCTGGTGACTGGGAATAGTACTGAGATGACGCGATCTGGGTGAACCTGGAAACCTGTAGCGCCGGCTGCAAATAACTCAGCTGTTTGTGGATCTGCCGTTGAAATCGAGCTTTCGTCAAAAACGTCCACCCGAGTAACTTCATCGGCAGTTAAGTGGGCAACGATTGCAATTGGCACTCGATCGATCATGGCTGGCCAAGTGTCCGGATCAAAGGCGTCAGCTGGCACGACTAGGAACTGGGCATTTGTGCCAACTGGGATTCCAGAAATTGTTGCTTCAAATTCGTTAACCAGTACGTTTAACAATCTTCCTGATGGAAGTTTGCGATTTGAATAATCTGACATAACGCCATCGAAGGCACCTTCAAAGATTTTTCCAATGCGTCCGCCGCCTGGAGTAAGCGCCAAGGCATTCACACCTAAATTGGGTGAGACTAACCACGCAATTTCCGCTCGAGTCTTGGATCGCACGCATGCGTTAATACTTAAGGCGATGTCATACATGAGATCAGTATAAGTAGTTGTAAATTCCCGGGGTAATTTCGCCTTAACTAAGAGCGGTGAGGCATGATCGCATCAACTGGAATGTGACCGAAGCGACCCTTTTGGTAATCCTCCATAGCCTGCATAACTTCTTCTCGAGTGCTCATGACAAATGGGCCGTACTGGAAAACCTGCTCGCGCAGTGCAATTCCGCCAATCAGGAAAATATCTAGGGCGTCGTGACGCGCATCCTGAATTTGGTCGGCCTGGATACGAATGTGATCTCCATCCACAAGCACTGCCATTTGACCCGTTTGGATTGGCTGGTTAGCCGGCCCAATTTTTCCAGCACCGTTTAATACATAAGCCAGAGCGTTGAAGTCGGTGCGCCATGGGATATCTATTTGAGCTCCTGGAACTAACGAGATGTGAGCAATTGTGATCGGAGTATGAGAAATTCCAGGGCCAGAGTGACCATCAATGTTTCCAGCAAGTACGCGAACTAAAGCGCCACCGTCGCTGCTCGTTACTAAAGCCGAATCTAAACCCTGTAAATCTTGGTAAGCAGGCTCAATTCGCTTCTTAGCCTTAGGTAAATTAATCCAAAGCTGTACGCCATGAAAAATTCCGCCAGACATAACAAGATCTTCAGGTGGGGTTTCGATGTGCAAAATGCCATCGCCCGCGGTCATGTACTGCGTGCCACCTTCTTTAATGATGCCGCCGCCACCATGTGAATCTTGATGCAGGAATCGGCCATCCATTAAGTAGGTGAAAGTTTCAAAGCCGCGATGTGGATGCCAAGGTGTTCCCTTTGGTTCACCTGGCAAGTATTCAACTTCCCCCATTTGATCCATGAGAATAAACGGATCAAGATCTGCTGTCGGAATTCCCGCAAATGCTCGGCGAACTGGAAATCCTTCGCCTTCGTAGGCCTGCGGCGCACTAGTAATCATTTTTACTTTGCGAGCTTTTGAATCAGGGGTGACCACTAGTCGTGGCAAAGTCATTGTGTCAGCGGTAATTGCGGGCATGGCTGCCTCCTTAGGCGATAGTTGAACCTTCAACTAATCCCAAGTCTACGTGCCTACCTGGGCTACCGCAAGTGGAATTGCCATAATTAACCGTATTCTTTGAGTTAAGCCTAAATAAATGGAGAAACTGTGGAACCGATTGTTCGTCGACTATCGCAAGGTGACTGGTCCGGTTGGCCAGATGACCAAGTTGCTGCGCGCGGCAAAGTCACCTGGAAAGCGCTGCAAGGGATCAACGATGACGAAAATACCGACATGGTTTTGGGAGTTGCACGAATTTTCAAAGATGAATCCCTGGAAGCTCACCGACATTTACAGCCAGAGACCTATTACGTATTAAGCGGAAAAGGAAAAGTCACCATCGAGCATGTCGAGTACGAAGTAGAAACTGACACCATGGTTTACATTCCGGGCGATGCACTTCATCAAATTAATAACTACGATGACGAACCGCTTCGGATTCTTTACTTGTTTGCTACGCCGCATTTCGCAGACGTTATTTACAAGTTCTAAAATCTTTAAGCAGCATAATCAGGTTCGCTGCGATCTAACATTCGCTTTAATGCCGCAAAATGTAAGTCAATGCGACTGTAGCCATTTAGATGTGTGGAATCCTTGAACTGCTCAACCGTTAGATCAACTATATCTTTTGGAACTTCGCGGATCATCTGACCAGTTGATTGCGCCAAAACCTGTACTTCAGCAGTGCGCTCAAAGAAATAAAGATGATGGAAGGCCTCGGCAACTGTTGCACCAGTTGTGACAATTCCGTGGTTACGCAGCAACAGGATTGACTTATCCCCTAGCGCACGCGTCATCCGCTCACCTTCAGAGCGATCAAGTGCCAAGCCGTTGTAATCACAATCGTAAAAAACATCGTCGCGATACCCGAGAGCATTTTGACTTGCCATAACTAAATCTGGTTCGTCTAACATTGCAAGGGCAGTCGCATACGGCATGTGAGTGTGCAGAACTGCGCGTAATTTGCGGGCACTGCCATGCATTGGTGCATGAATGAAGAATGCAGTTTCTTCAACAAGTCCGCTGCCTTCGTAGACTGTGCCATCTAAATCAACGATCATAAAATCGCTGGCCTGCATTTCCGACCAATGCAATCCAAATGGCGCAAGGAAGAATCGATCTTCGTAACCTGGCACCAGCAAAGTGAAGTGATTATCGATACCTTCGTGAAAGCCATATCTAACTGCTAAGCGATGTGCAGCTGCTAAATCAATCCTGGCTTGCCGAATCGGATCTTGATCTACCCGCAACATTTCATCAGGTGAAGTCAGTGACATCGTTTAGCCCTTCTTGTCCGTAACGTTTAATGCCATTAGTGACATGATCTCGTAAGCCAAAGTTGCCGCTGCTAACGAGGTGATTTCCGCGTGGTCATACGCTGGCGCTACTTCGACAATATCCGCGCCAATCATTTGTTCCCGTGGCATTCCGCGAACCAAGCTAAGCAATTCGCGTGAGGTAAACCCGCCCATTTCCGGAGTTCCAGTACCTGGAGCAAAAGCTGGATCAAGTACGTCGATGTCTATAGATAGGTACATTGGGCAATCCCCAACACGCTTTTGCGCTAGCCCAATAACTTCGGCCACCCCCATGCGATCAAAGTCAGCAGCGCGCACCGTGGAAAATCCAAACTTCTTGTCATTAATAAGATCTTGCTGGTCATAAAGCGGTCCGCGAATACCTACGTGAAGCGACTTGTCCTCGATGAGCAGTCCTTCTTCAAATGCTCGGCGCATAAACGTTCCGTGGGTGCGATCGGCGCCGAAATAACTATCCCAAGTATCAAGGTGGGAATCGAAGTGAATCATGGCGATTGGGCCATGTACTTTCACTAATGCGCGAAGTAATCCAAGAGTTACTGTGTGATCGCCACCAAGAGTTACCAACTTACGGCTATCGCTCACTAACTCACTTGCACCATCATCGATTTGCTTAAGTGCGCTATCGATATCAAATGGATTACAAGGTATGTCGCCAGCATCAACTGCCTGAATTGTTCGAAACGGAGCAACTTGAAGATCTGGGTGATATGCCGGACGCAAATGTCGTGATGCCTGCCTAATCGCCATTGGGCCAAAGCGCGCACCCGGACGGTAGGAAACTCCACCATCAAATGGTGCACCAAGAATTGCTACATCGTAATCAGAGACTTGATCAATGCGCGGCAATCTAGCGAAAGTTGATTCGCCCGCAAAGCGCGGGACTTTCGTCCCCTCAACTGGGCCAACGATATCTTCTGGTTTCATCTGGACTACTTCTTGCTACTTGTTGAACCGGCGAATTACAAACATTTTACGAATTGGCTCATGCACAACCCAAGTACCGCGCCAGCCCTCTGGCGTCACGATAGTGGAATCAACTTTTAATTCAACGACTGTTCCGTCTTCACCAGTGATTGTTGCTGAACCACTCAAGATTTGTGCGATTTCGTCATAGCCGTCGCGGTGCACAATAAATGTGCCTGGTGAGCATTCCCAAATTCCAGTTTCAATTGCAGCATCCGGCGAAGTCCAAGCCATCAAGATTGATTCCATTTGGCCATCAATGCTGTTTGGCTTTAGCGCTGCCGGTGGCACTGCAATAGTGCTGCCCGAAAGGACAGTAATTGTTGGTTCGATACGTTCTGACATTTGGCAATACCTTTCAAGAATGATTACCCCAAGTGTATGGCGCAGTTGTCCCTTGATTCCGAAGTGGTAGATCAAGTGTGGCCATACGCATGGCCCCGTTTTAGAACCAATAAGGCACAATTGCGTTATGGCTAAACCAACTGACATCGCCTTGCTGAGTCGTCGCACCGTTACATCGAGCTCACTGCTCTTGGGTATTGTTTGGCTGGTCGCCTTGGCTTCGGTGCCGGGAGTGCAAAGCTACCGGGATCAATTAGCCGCTGGTGTTGAAACTACAAAAATCATCACTGTTTACGACTCTCTTGCCTCACTTGTTCCAATCGCAATGATTGCTGCTTGGATATTCACTACTCGCTGGTTGTTCGAACTTTACAATGTTGCAAAAGATTCCAACCCTGCAGCTTTGAGATTAAAGCGGCCGTGGATTATTTGGGGCTGGATTGTTCCAGTGGTTTCACTCTGGTTTCCCAAGTTGATAATCGAGGATCTATTGAAGTTTCGTAACTCCGAACAGAGCAATGAACTTGTCGGGCGCGAAACCTTAACTTGGTGGCTAACTTGGGTTGGCTTTGCTTTGATTAACAATGTCGGAATCGTTTCGGCGTTTAGTGCGCCCGATGATTACATTCCGATTCGCCCGGAGCTTGAGATTGCTGGCGCATGTATTTTGACCGCATCCTACGTTATTTGGGTGCGAATCGTTAAAGCACTCAGTTAATAGTTTCGGAAATTAGCGCGCAAAAGTCTTAATCAAATTAGATCGTAGGAAAAAGACCACCAAAATTGCCACCGCCAGCAAGATGGCACTGACAACAAAGGCGCTGCCTTGGTCAGATTCCATTGCGGAGTACACCGCCATTGGCATTGTGCGAGTAACACCTGGTAGCGAACCAGCAAACATTAAAGTTGCGCCAAATTCACCAAGTGCGCGAGCCCAAGCTAAGACGGCCCCAGCGATTAACCCAGATTTAGCAAGTGGCAGCGAAATTCGCCAAAAAACTTTTGCAGGAGGCGCGCCAAGAGTTGCTGCCGCCTCCTCAACTTCTCGCGGGATCTGGCGAAACGCAGATTCCAGAACTAAAACTAAAAATGGCATCCCCACAAAAATTCCAGAAACGATTACTGCCGTGGTCGTAAATGGCATCGAATAACCAATTAAATCGTAAATGTATTTGCCAAACACGCCATTGCGCCCCATAAGAGTTAATAACGCAATTCCAGAAACCGTTGGTGGCATAACAAGTGGCGCAATAACTATCGGGCGAATCCATCTAGTTCTTGTTTGGCGTCCCCTAGCTAAATACCAAGCGAGTGGCACCCCCAAGAAAATTGAAATAACTGCGGAGATAATGGAAGTCACTACTGAAACTTCTAATGCAAGTAATACGCTTTCCGAAATTGCTATTTCAAAAAATGAACTCCATGGAACTCTGGTTAGCAGCGCAATAACCGGCAAGGCCAGGACAAGAAAGCCAGCTAGTGCAAGCATGGCAATGCCTGGATTTAACTTAGAACTCCCTTGAAAATAATTAGTTTGGCGGCGCATCGAAACCCGCTGCTATTAAAACATCTTGGCCTGATTGCGCCAGGACAAAAGCTACAAAAGCTTGCGCCGCAGAACTTGCCGCAATTGGCGTGCCTATTGAGTAGGAAGTTGCTGCGCTGACATTATTGCTAAATTCCAGAGACCCTAAATTTTCATTTGCAAAAACATCCGTTAGGTAAACGATTGCTGCATCTACCTCACCAGCTAAAAGTTTGCTCAAAACCGAATTCACATCAGGTTCAAGTGATTTTGGTTGCGCAGTGACCCCATCCACTGCCAAAGCCTCGTCAGCTGCTGCCCCGCATGGGACTTGATGGTCGCACTGAATCCAAATTAAATCTTTCTTATTCAAATCTTGCGAAGTCACAATGTTCTTTGGATTAGCAATTGGATAAGCAATTACAACTCTATTTCTCGCAAAAGTTTTTGAATTAGGAATCTCATTTGCAACGTTAGACATGGCTGAGCTAGAAGCTGATGCAAAAACATCCACTGGGGCGCCTTGTTTGATTTGCTCAGCAAGTGTCGCGGATCCAGCGAATGAAATCGTGACTTTGACGCCAGGATTTGCTAATTCAAACTTGTCAGAAATTTCGGTAAAGGTTTGGGTCAGGCTTGCCGCAGCTAAAACGATGATTTCGGTATCGGAGTTTGGAGCCAAACTTTGTGTTGAAGTATCAGCGTTTCCTGAACACCCGGCCAATGCGAGCGCGCCCGCTGTCAGTCCAACAAGTTTCTTCACTAGCACCAGTTCCAACTAACCTTTTTCGATTACAACGTCAGTAGATTTCACGCTAGCAATTGCTTTACTACCAACTTCAAGTGCTAATGCGCGAGCAGCGTCCGCTGTAATCATGCTTACTATGTGATTTTGACCAGATTGGATTTCAATAACTGCAGCCAAGCCTTCGATGTCAACCCTGGTTACGATTCCCACAATTCGATTGCGCGCACTAACTGATGCCCCGCGCTCATCGCGGAGTTCCTTTGCCAATTCAACTGCCAAGCCAGCCAACGATGCCCCATCCACGCCTTGGGGTCCTGCGCCATCCGCTGACTTAAGGCGGCCTGATTCCACCCAGCGCCTGATCGTGTCATCACTCACACTTAATAGGGCTGCTGCTTCGGAAATGCGAAAATGAGGCATAATCTGTAAGTATTCACCGTATTTCATGAAAAATCAACCCAATTATGTCGAATTAGCCTGATTAATAGGTATCTTTTGCCAGTTCCGGGAGAAACTCTGCTAACTTCAATTTGATGCACAACCCTGGTGAACTGATCGTGACCCCGCGACTGGACTTGCACTTAATCCCAATTCCGGAATTATTTATGCTGCATGAAGATCCAGACAACCCTGGGCTTCTTGCGGATCGGGATTTCACTAATCCCCACAATGAATTGTCACATTTCCATTCGGGTCCACTGCGGTGGCGAGTGCCCCAAGTCAAGGCGGATCCAGCAGTAAATATTTGGTTCATTCGCTGGATTGTCCTTCGCGAAACTAAAGAAATCGTCGGCTCAATAAGTTTTCATTCGCCACCAGATGACTCAGGGATGATTGAAATTGGATTTGGAATTTCCCAAGCTTGTCGTAACAACGGCTTTGGGACTGAGGCGCTGCTTGGGATGTGGGGCTGGGTCATAGCTCAACCTGGTGTGAAGATACTTCGCTACACAGTTAGCGAAAGCAATCTGCCTTCGATGGCAATAATTTCTAAATTTGATTTTTCTCACGTTGGTCAACAACTAGATGTTGAAGACGGACCAGAAGAAATCTTTGAAATGTCAGTTACTGATTTTCAACTAAGACTGAAAAACAGTTTCACCGCTAACAACCGTTCTTAGTACGGGCAGATCTATCACATCATTTGGGTTCACTAGTGATGGATCTTCCTGCCACATAACTAAATCCGCTTGCATCCCTGGTTTTAACATTCCACGCTCATCCTGCGCGCCAACGGCTAGCGCAGCATTCCGGGTGTAACCGCTTAGAGTTTCCGCTCCAGTTAATGCCCGGGTAGTTCCAATTGGTCCATCGAAAGAAACGTCATGAGCTCGCCGCTTTTGCGCAGCAAAGAATCCCATTCGAGGATCAAAGGGTGCAACCGGCCAATCAGAACCAAGGACTACTAACGCGCCAGTACTCATAATGTCGCCAGAGCGCCAACCATGAGCGCATTGCGTTGTGTCTAATCGCTGGGACCATGGATCGCTTAAGTCATGTTCAACCCAGCGCACGTGCACTGGTTGCATTGATGCTGTCACCTTCAATGGTTTGAATCTGGAAATTGTGGCATCAGGGGAAGTCTCAATGTGTTCGATACGGTGTCGGCCATTTGAACCACCTGGCAAAGTTTCATAGACATCAAGTACTTCGCGTACTGCGCGATCTCCAATTGCGTGCGTTGCAATTCGAAATCCTGCATCATGAAATTGCCGAGCGCGCTGGCGGTATAACGAAAGTTCGGGCCACATTGGTTGCGTTCCCGCGCCTTGGGAATCTGGGTGTTCCAGCCAGGCCGTTCCGGTGTCAATTACGCCATCGAGCATAAACTTCACTCCGTCAGCTTGCCAACGCAAACCTTTCAAATTACGGGTTTGCATCATTGCTTCAACTTCTTCGATTGGGGTGTAAGGGTAAACAAAGTGATGCAACAAGATTCGCAATTTTAGCTGTGCCTGCTCTTCAAGATCGCGCATCACGCTTACTGTGTCAACGTCGCCATCCATTAAATGAACTTCAGTGATACCAAGTGCATTTTGCTTTCCAATGGCTTCGGCGTACCACTGCAATCGCTCGCTTCGAGTAGCAATGGGCACATGCGCCAACACAAGTTGCATGGCTGCCATTTCAAGTAGCTCGCCTGTTGGCTTTTCATCTTGATCAACAACCACGACTGAATTATCAGCGACTCGCATCGGACCCGTTACACCAGCGATCTTCAAGGCTTCGGCGTTGACCATTCCAGTGTGAACATCAAGGGTGTACAAAAACATCGGCCCATCCCCTGCCGCGTCATCTAGGAGCGAGTGATGAAACGGCCCACCGATAGCTGAGTACTCCAAGGCAAAGCCCATAAGCCATTTACCTGGACCAATGCGTTTGCGCTCGGCCGCAATAGCAGTACGTAAATCTGAAAGATTTGAAATTCGATCAAGGTTTAATCCTTGAGAAAATTCCGCACCATGAAATAAATGCTGATGACCATCGACAATTCCTGGAGTTACGCCAGCACCATGTGCATCTATAACCTGCGTTGCGCCGTCACAGGCCTCGCGAACTTGATCGTCACTACCAACGGCAACAATATGATTTCCTGACCAGGCGATCGCAGAAGCATTTGGCGCATCTGGATCCTGAGTGTTTATTTTGGCGCTAAAAATTGCGTGGTCGGCAGCCATGAGTAACTCCTAAATATGAGACTAATCGCAACCTTAATAGAACTGCCCAGTAGGTTAGTGGGTATGACTGTACATATTGGTGCCAATAAAGGCGACATAGCTGAAACAATTTTGCTTCCGGGCGATCCACTACGGGCAAAATGGGTTGCTGAGAATATGTTGGAAAATGCTGTTCAATACAACACAGTTCGGAACATGTTTGGCTACACCGGCACTTACAAAGGTAATCGAGTTTCCGTACAAGGTACCGGAATGGGTATTCCTTCCATTTCTATATACGTCACAGAGTTGTTCAAGGACTTCGATGTTCAAACCGCAATTCGGATTGGAACTTGTGGTGGTATCGGAAAAACCAAACTTCGAGATGTGATCATTGGAATGGGAGCGTCAACAGATTCAGGTACTAATCGCCGGGCAATGGGTGGTTTAGATTTTGCCCCCATCGCTAATTACGAATTACTCACGGCTGCCGTTGAATCGGCCAAGGCTCACGGGATTAGTTACCACGTCGGCGGTATTGCCTCGATGGATGTTTTTTATGACGATAGCAATGCCTTTGATGTACTTGAAGCACATGGCGTCCTGGGTATCGAGATGGAAGCCAGTGGGCTTTATACGATTGCTGCGCGTTATGGTCGCCGCGCTTTAGCGATTTGCACAGTCAGTGACTTGATCCGCACGCACGAAAAAACTTCCGCCGAAGAACGGGAAACTGGTTTTCAAGCAATGGTTGAAGTTGCGCTAGAAGCAGCATTCGCTTAAACAGCTTTTGCTATTGGCGCACAATTATTGATTAATAAAACTTTCAAACTCTGCTTTCGTGCCATTAAATATATTTAAGTCCGTTGAATTTGATGGAACTGCCTCGATTTGCCCATCGGCAGTGAACTGCCAGATTGTCCAGTTATTGTTCCAGATTCGATTTTCGCGTGGATTAGTTCCAAGTTTTGGACCCCACTTAGCTAACCAGAGCGGATAGCGCGCTAAATCCGATGCGCCAGCATCTTCTAGTCGCGCGATGAAGCTGCCGTTTGCATAAACGATTGGAGTGCGGCCGGTAATTCTCTGCGCCTCTTCCAAGAAGGCGCTTGTCCACTTAGCAAGTCTTGTTATGGTCCAGCCACACGGCAACTCTTCGATATCCAGAGTCAAAGGCAAATCTCCGATAGGAGCACCATTCGCTTGCTCGACAGCTCGCCTAGCTTGAAGCTTGGCATCTGTGATCGTATTCGGATCCATATTTCCGGGAAGCGCGTAGTGATAACCCCCAACAATTAGACCTTGGGCCTTGGCAGCGGCACTATCAATTGGAAACCATTTCTTGGCATTGTCATTACCCCGTAGCCCACCGTCAGAGGATTTGATAATCACAAACGAAATATCGAAATCAGATTTGAGGCGAACAAAATCTATCGGCTTGCCATTTGGATGTTGCCAAACCGAGATGTCGATGCCCCTGATTTCCTGAGTAAATCCTTGCTCCTGCCATGACCGAGCATTCGGGATGTACTTTCCAGGTGTGCCCTTTGGATAGCTGCAGGACAAATACTTATTTGCAACACTGGCATTGGCGGCTGCGGCTGGTCCGGCTTGCCATGCTAGAGACGCTGGTAACGCGCTCATGAGAATTAAACCCACAAGTAACCAAATTCGCCGCGACATTCCTAAAGTTTACGATGCCTAATGTGAATTTAGATTTTCCATTCTGGGTTAAATTCCACCAGATGAAATTAAGGCCGATCTTGGGGTTAGTTGCCTACCATTGCGGGATTATCGCGAGTGCTCCCCCGATTGGACTCGAACCAATAACCACTCGATTAACAGTCGAGTGCTCTGCCAATTGAGCTACAGGGGATTAACTGGTCAATCCTAACAAAATGAAGTCGCTGTGGCGAAACGACCTAGATTCCGAAAATGGACT
>JASJMK010000022.1:0-14210 GCA_037619625.1 Actinomycetes bacterium | reverse complement strand
AAAATTAACGCGCCAGCCGATAGTTTCTATGCAATTGAATGCTCTCGCCATCTTGGCCTCGGCAAGGAAGGTGCAATCCGCGCCGGTCTTGCCCCTTACAACAACGTTGATGAGATCGATCGACTACTTGAAGGTCTGGCTGACGCTAGCAACAAACTCTAACGAGCACTTAAGCAACAGAGATTTGATCGCCAGCGACAGTTATGGCAATTTTTGCTAAACCTGTGGCAGTAAGACTCTTCGCAGTGGCTTCATCTGGTTCGCCCGTTGCCAAGTCATATTTGGCGCCATGGCACCCACATTTAAATGCATTTGCATCTGGATAAGCCTCGACGATGCAGCCTTGATGCGTACATTTGGAACTGTACGCAAGAAAAGTGCCAGCAGCCGGTTGCAATAAGTAGCCTGGTAATCCACTGTTTGGGTCAGTAAATTTAAAGGCCGAACCAACTGGGACATCTGCTGTTGTGGCAATGACCTTAGTTGTTGGCGTCGCTTCCGCGCTTGGGGCTACTGAATCGACCACTATGGGTTGCGCGCTGTCACTCTCTGCTCCGCAAGCGGCTAAGCCAATTACAACAGCGCTCGCAGCGCCTACTTTAAGTGCATCGCGTCTTACAAATCGTTTAGTCATAGTTAGATTCTGACATTAAACCAAGAATCTGGCTTGTTAGGATCCTGCGGTACACTGGAGTCATAACTAAATAGTGGTGGTTACAACCTTCACGTAATCCCGCAAGCCATGGGGATGAACGGTTTCGACTTTGGTAGTCGAAATGGGAGAAGCGAGCCGAGAATGTTGGTCATCTCGTAAACGTCCAGCAAAAACAATAAGTGCCAAATCAAACCGCACTGATTTCGCCCTAGCTGCATAAGCTAGCCTCGAAATCCGCGAGACCAGGGGCGTTCCCGCTCTGGATCCTCGCGTCATTTAGGGAACTTACCAACGGAACCGGTCGCGGGTTCTGACGGAAAATCTAACAGTGACTGTGCCTGTCGACATCTTGTTTGCGTGAACGTCGGGGCAGAGAAAAGCTAATGCAAACTGCGCTCGGAGAATTACCAAATCTTCACCTAAGGACCCGGGTTCGATTCCCGGCATCTCCACCACAAAAAAACGATCCGGCCTGTGCGCCGGATTTTTTTTGTCTGGTGGAAATCGCAGCGGGAATCGGGATGAGCAGCAATCTAAATTGCTGCGAAGGATCCCGGCATCTCCACTAGAAAACGCTATGCCCATGTTCGGGCATAGCGTTTTGTAATATTGGAGATAGCAGCGGGAATCGGTGAGCCGAAATCCACAATTATGGATTTCGGAATGATGGAAACGGTTGCACGGGATCCCGGCATCAGGGGTTCCCGGTTGTGATTGTCTCCGGCCGCCGAGCTGCAGGCGTTTGAAAAGTTTCCTAAAGCAAAAGTTTGGAATTAATTTCAGATGCCAACGCCTTGGCATCATTCGTACCAATGACAATTCGCGTCCACTTGGTATCCAACAATTCCAATACAAGAACGTTTTGCCCGCGTCTCCAAATTGAGAAAATCCTGTCCCCTCGCTTTGCAAACAATCCATAAGAAAATAGTCCTGGGACTCCGATTGCACCAGAAAATCTTATGATTAGCGATTCATTCATAAATGTAGGGTCTTCTGTGGCACCGCGGACCTGGGAAAGTGGGATGACAATATTTTTTCGATAAGTAAGGACCTTTTCTATAAAGGTTAAGCTGACCGTAATTGCTTCTCCATTGATGATTAGTGAGGTCACTAGTTCTGTCCTTTCATCTTTGCTAACAAATTTCTGCCGAGAATTTCCGAAACATTCTTGCTATCTGCTCGATTTATGATTTCCTGACAGATCTTTGCAACCTTGGCATCTTCACTTGCCAGCTCCTTTAGGGCCACCGTCAGTAGGTCTAGGCTCTCTGGAGACTGGTCAAAATCATCACCTAGCGATGAAAGCGCAGCTTCAAAGAGATTTCGTTTTGAGCCAAAAGCTTTATAAATACTTCCTCTAAGTAGTCCCGTAGAGTTCACTAATTCGTCAAGGCTTGTACCGTGATATCCCTTAGTGGCAAACAATTCTCGCGCCAAGCTAACGACTTCTGTTTCGTCAAATTTTCGGGGTCTTCCCATACCCAGACATTAGCACTTATTGAACGAATGGTCAATAACTTTGACATTATCCAAGCCCACGGGTGTTCCCAGTTGGGATCATGGTTCATAATTCAAATTACAAACTGGAACCGAGATCTCCAAGTTGAATATGGCTACCGGACATTTTGACGGAAAGTCCCTTGTTGCTTAATGAAACTGAATCGATTTTCAGTCCATTGGGCAGTGTCAGGCTTACTTGGCTCTTGCTTTTAATTTGATTTTGAAGATCGGCTGGTAACGATGAAGCCGGAATTTCATTGCCCAGTATAGAAACGATCTGAAGTTCAAAATAAATCTGATTATCTGAATGTTTCGGAATCAAGGACGCAGTACCCAATCCATCTGCTCCAGTAGAAACTTGCAAAGTATTTCCCACAATTTGTGCATTATCAAATTCTGATGACTCAGTGATTGTTGATGCAGGAATAGTTGCCGTTACTTCCAAGGATTCAACTAGGTTTGGTTTTGCTTTACCGATATTTGATGCAGATATATCTAGCGAAGTCTTAATGCCGTTCTCTTTAAGAGCGAAACTCTCGATGTTTATGTGTACTGATTTGATTGAATCAGAAGTGATGTTGCCAAGCACATCAGCGAATGGAATAGAGACACTAATACCCGAAGCTTTGGGCATCTCTCGCTCGACTCCAGAGGTGATCTGCGATGAAATGTATTGTTGAACCCCTAGTAATCCACCCAAAATCAATGATGCGGTTGCCGATGCTGCAACTATTATTTTGGTTTTCATTTCTTTATTTTAGCAAGGCAGAGATCAACCTAAGTTCTAGTGACTGCGCCAGATTTTCTTTAACTACCTACAGGCAGTTCTGGCCAACCACTGACGCAATATTGTTGGCAAGCTTTTGTGAACCCGATGGTAAAAAGTGTCCTTCGTCCTCAAAATCTGAGGGTATAAATGTTGATTGCTGCGCATCGATGTAGATCGCACCGGAGCGAGCAGCCTCTTCTTTCATCACCGAATTCAATCTTGTAACCATTTCGATCAAGTCTTTGTCTCGCACAAACGGTATCCAGCCACTGGATGAGTCACTGGTTAAGGCTGCCTTGTTAAGAACCTGTCCGATAAAGATTGACTTAGTGCCACGCGATGTATTGAGAGCAATAATGCTCTGCACATTTCGGCGAAGAATTTCTTCAAGTCTTGGGTCTGCCCCAGTGCCTGGGCTTGTCGGTGAGTCACTTGCTGCCACTGACGAAGCAGGCGGACCAAAGACTGTCAAACTTCTTAAGATCGTCATTAGCGGCGAGAACCGACCTTCTTTGCCAACCTCTAATGCACCAATCTGGCCTGGAAGATGCGAATCTGCATAACCTGGATCTAGGTCGGTCATATAAGCGCCTTGAGAATCATTCCAACCCTCGTAATACAAGGCACAACTTGGCGTAAGTCCGTTGACTTGATCATAGAAAAGCGTTTGGGTCAAATTCTCTGATGTGGTGTAACCCGGAACACCACGATTAATTATGACCGCTTTGTTATTCAAAAGCAGGCTCAGTTGATTTGGCCACGTCTGCTCATCACTTACAAAAACATCGTAAGTAGTTGAGCCGCCATAGGCGGAAATAAGTTTTTTACTAGCGAAATCTTCCGGAGTTGGTTCCGGTCCCCTGGTGCCAAACGATGTATGAGAAATGATTCCGCCGTCGGGAGACTTACCTACATAATTTGGAATAGGCACGCCTTGTAATAGAGGATGGGCCTCAAATCGGGAATTCTTGCTAGCTGGTAATAAATTCCCCGGAAGCGCTAACCCGGCTTGGTTTGCGTAATGCGGGACAAAAGCTAGTCCTAATTCCAGGAACATAACGGTCGAGAGAAACCATGAAAGCCGTGGCTTTCGGGCGAACAACACTGCAAGGATTCCGATTATCACTAGGTAGGTGAAAAAAGTTCCACGCGGAGCACCAAAAAATAATTTGTCTGTGGCAATTAGCGCAATAGCAAAAATAATTACCAGCGAAAGCATGAAGAAAGCGAATAACGCCGGCAGCGCGATAGAAAAATTGTACGGCGCTGCCATTCCGAAGTATCTTGCAATGCGCCCCGAAGAAGCATTGGTATCACTTGGATTAGTTTCGTTAATCGAGCTCATATTTATCCTTGTAATCTTCAATCAAATGCGCTGGCTGCTTTGATCTATACAAAATAGAGTTGCCAATTGCTAGCAAGTCTAATCCGGTACCCATTAAGCAGCGAAACGCATCTTCTGGAGATTCAACAATTGGTTCGCCTCGAACGTTAAAGGAAGTATTTACCAGCACTGGGCAACCGGTTAACTCATTAAATTTTGAAATGAGCGCGTGGTAGCGCGGATTGGTTTCGTGGTGCACAGTTTGAATTCTGGCTGAATAATCAACGTGCGTTACAGCCGGAATATCAGATCGCCGAACATTAAGTTTTTCAATTCCGAACAACGCTTCCTGTTCGGCGGTCATTTCTTGCTTTTTGCTTTGCACAACATCTGCCACTAAAAGCATGTATGGCGAATCTGTGTTTATGTCGAACCATTGACTTACATGTTCACTGAGGACACTTGGTGCAAACGGTCTAAACGATTCGCGAAACTTTACTTTCAAATTCAAAGTTTTTTGAGTGTCTGAATTCCTCGGATCCGCCAAAATGGAACGATTACCAAGTGCTCTAGGGCCAAATTCCATTCTGCCTTGATGCCAACCGACGGCTTTGCCACTGGCAAGTGCTTGAGCCGTCTCATTAATTAACTGGTCATCATCCAAAGTTTCAAATACTGCGCCAAGCTCGGTAAGCCTTTGCTCAATTTCAACTTGGCTAAAACCTGAACCTAAATATGACCCTTGCATGTCATTTCCGGTTGAATCTACGGTTCGAGATTCGTTGAGCATCAAATAGTGAACCGCTAAAGCGGCACCAAGAGCGCCGCCCGCATCGCCAGCAGCTGGTTGAATCCAAATATTGTCAAAGGAGCCATCGCGCAAGAGTTTTCCATTTGCCACGCAATTAAGTGCAACGCCGCCAGCTAGACATAAATTACGCTGTCCAGTTTCCTTTGCAATCGAACGACAAATACGAAGTACTACTTCCTCAGTTACTTCTTGAATTGAGGCAGCTAAGTCCATCTCGCGTTGCGTTAACTCAGCTTCAGACTGGCGCGCTGGCCCCCCAAAAAGATCTGCAAATTTCTTGTTGGTCATTTTTAATCCAGCGGGATAATCGAAATATTCCATATTCAAATGAAAACTGCCATCTGGTTTTAAATCGATTAAGTTATCCAAAATTATCTGGGTATAAATCGGCTTACCGTAAGGAGCGAGTCCCATTACTTTATATTCGCCAGAATTAACCTTAAATCCAGTGAAATATGTAAACGCAGAATACAAAAGTCCCAGCGAATGCGGAAAGTGAATCTCTTTAATAATTTCTAATTCGTTACCATTTCCGATTGCAAGGGAGGTTGTTGGCCACTCGCCAACACCATCCATAGTCAATACAGCTGCTGACTCAAACGGAGAAGGATAGAAAGCACTGGCTGCGTGAGACAAGTGGTGCTCGCTGAAAAGTATTTTAGATTGCCAATCCACATCTGAATCAACGTGAGTTTCGAGAGCTTTAATTAAGTTTCTTTTTTGAAACAGCTTTTCTGTTAACCAAACAGGCATGGCCATTAAGAAGGATCTGAAGCCTTTTGGAGCGTAAGCTAAATATGTTTCTAAAAGTCTTTCAAATTTTGGAAAAGGTTTTTCGTAGAAAACCACATGATCAATATCTTCTCCAGTAACGCGGGCCTCACTCAAGCAATACTTGATTGCATTAAATGGGAATCCCGAGTCATGCTTTTTTCGGGAGAAGCGTTCCTCTTGCGCGGCAGCAACAATTTGCCCATCAACCAACAGGCTGGCTGCTGAATCATGATAAAAAGCAGATATACCTAGAATTTTCGTCATGTTTTAGAAAAGGGTGTAAATAAATGGGGCGAATACACTTGTTTGCGCAAGAAGTAGCAAGAGTGCAAGCAATAACATCACAGAAATGATCGGAAGAAGCCATAGTTTGTTACGGCTCCGGAGAAACCGAACGAGTTCACGAAAAAAATTCATTGCTTTTCCTTTTTATCAAGTTTATTTTAGTACTGATTCCTAAAGGAATCTGCGCTTAAGCGCGGGGTTTTCCTTAATTTCCAGTATGAATCCCCTTTATTTTTCCTGATTAAAAGGGCGTCTCTGCGAAACAATCTCATACCTAGCGCAATCGGGGTGAAAAGTAGAAAGAAAATAAATGCCATCTCAATTGGCGCAAAAACTTTTCCGAAGTAATAACCCAGTGACATCCAAAATCTATTGATTCCAGTTAGCAGGTTTGGAGCTATCAGTACAAGAATCAAGTGAATTGCGGCCAGCGATAACAAAGTGAAATTGACAACCTGTGGCCAGCCTCTTAAAAATCCAAGACCTGCGACCGCAAGCAGGACCGACCCCATTTGTCGACCGAAGCGTTTGTTATCTAACTTCGGCCTATCCATTCATCGTGCCCTTCGTTTCCGCCAATTTATACAATTAATTATTTGCTCGCCAAGCGTACCAGTATCATAAACCCTGCCAAAAAGTCCCACACTGCTGGCAAAGAAGGGACCGTTAAAGTCTCGAGAGCAGATAGCCGGAGAATCAAACTTGCGACTTTAAGTTAAACCTTCAGGTGCTAACCAACGCTTAATTCTAATAATTAGCTAATGCAAGGAGAGCGCTGGCACTCACACCTAATCTGTTCAAGTCCAATGCCCCGCTATAAATTCCATAATTATTCGCCTGCCCAGTGTGGGAGTATTGCCAGAATGTCCAGGCAAGTTGGCAGTTACTAGAAGTCCAAACTGTCACAAGGCAAGTGCCGTTTGTTAACGCACCTGGGTTATTACTGCTCGTTAAGTTTGCAACCCAGAGTGGGTAGTTTCTTAAAGCCGGGTCCTTCAAGTATGAGGCAAGAAAACTTAAGTTTGAGTAAATCACTGGTGGTCTACCGGTTTGCGCCTTAGCAGTTGAAACGAAGCCACTTGTAAATGCAGTAACAACCGCTGATGGTGTGCCGGCTCCCCCAGCCAAACTGAATCCTTCTACGTCAAGTGCGATAGGAAGTACACCAGGTTTATATCCACCTAGTGCGTTCATGTTGCTTACTGCGCGATTTGCTTGCGTGACGCCTTGCGCATACGCACTTTCAACCGTGCTACCTGAAGCAATCAACGCTACGTGATAGATACCAGTTAAGATTCCAGCCTCTCGGGCCTTTGGGAAATCCACGCTCGACCATCTGATCGCTTGCGCGTTGGGAGCTTCACCACCACTTGAGCCCTTTATATATAGAAATCTCATTCCAGCGTCATACATTTGCACAAAATTGATGTCTCTATTTCCTGGATGCTGTACATATGAAATGTCAGCGCCGAGAATGGTGCCCGAAGTCGGCAACCCGGCAAAAACTAGGCGTCGGATTACTGCTTCCTTCTCGTTCGCCAAGGCTTGGACTTGCGCTACGTTATCTTTCGCTGCTTTAGTTTTGACTGCTAATTCAACGACTAGCTCTTTTGCTTTGTCACTTGTTACTTTTATGTCTTGGGCAATCCCAACACTTTCTTGAACTTTTAGATCTAGTTTTACTTTTTCTTCAATTAAAGTAACTAGCACTTCACCTGCATTGTCCAAGGCAAAATTTAAGGACTGTAACTTAGTTGTGATATTGCTTTCGGAATCTGAACTTAAAATTACGTCTATAACAAGCCACTCTTTACTGACCCCAACTTTATACAAAGTCCGCACGATCTCATCCAGCTGTTGTTGGTCCTTAGCGATGTTTGCAGTAAGCACTTCCATTTCGCCCTGAATTACTGCAAGTGCGGCTTGGGCTTCTTTTAATTTTGCTTCAATTTGAGATGAAGTAGCTCGCGCAGAAGCCAACTCTTTTTCCACGATGACAAGTTGGCTCTTCGATGTTTCCAGTGCTTTCATGGTTTCAGCTAATTCTGCGCGTGCAACAGTTACTGCATCATTTGCCCTAGCCTGCGGTGGGCTAAGAAAAGTCAAAGCTAGGGAAAGTAACAAAAACCCCATCGCTGCCGAAATTGGCAGGTTTCGCAAGGTTTTTGGAGAACTTTGTTGCATAACTGAAGTTTAACTTACTTACTTCTTAAACACCTTACTTAAAGTTTTCAAGCGAGGTGTTTATTCAAAACGCCGCTTACGGCCGACGTATCACCTTGTGCTGAGCAGCCTGTGCTAACGGCCGAATTACCATCAAGTCGATATTGAAGTGATGCGGCAACATAACGCTCCAACGAACGGCTTCAGCAACATCTTCTGCAGTCAAAGGTTCGGCAACGCCTTCATAAATTTTTGCAGCACGATCTTTGTCACCACCAAATCGCTTAACAGCAAATTCATCTGTCTTAACCATGCCAGGTGCTAACTCAACAACGCGAACTGGTTCACCTGCCAGTTCTAATCGCAAAGTTTCTGCCAATGCTGCAACGGCATGCTTAGCGGCTGTGTAGCTACCACCATTTTCATAGACAATTCGTCCAGCTGTTGATCCCATCAAGACGATTGTTCCTTCACCAGACTTAATTAATGCTGGGATAACGGCCTTAATGCTTCGTAATGCGCCAATGACATTTACGTCGTACGCCTTAATCCAACTCTCCACATCAGCCTCGGCAACGCTTGTGCCATCAAAGGCACCGCCAGCATTTGCAACCAAAACATTCACTTGCTTATCGGCTAAATGCGCAGCTAGTGCGTCAACGCTTTTCTGGTCGGTCACATCTAATTCCCAGGCATAGATTCGATCGTCAGATTTTGCCAGCTCTGCCAACATGTCAGTTCGTCTGGCTGCCGCGATCACCTGATAACCCTCTTTGGCCAGTGCGCGCGCGCTGGCTGCCCCAATCCCACTGCTAGCACCGGTTACTACTGCATACCCAAGTTGATTCATTTCCCTATTGTTTCCTATCTAGCCCAGTTCGCAAGCAAGAACCCTAGGTAAAATGCAAAGTAAGCCCTACTTAAATTTAAGGAGATTGCAATGACACGTGAGTCGATTGGCACAATGATGGGATCCCAGCCAACTGGAACTTTTATGGGAATCCCAGCTGGCGAACTCGCTGATGTTTCTGGCGGCTCGGTAATTTTTGGAGCTCCGTGCGCCACTCCATATCCATCCGTTGGCGCTTATTGCAAAGATGCCCCAAACGCTATTCGAAGCGCAATAAGTATGTATCAAGCAAACATTTCACATATGGATTTTGATTTAGGCGGGCCTATATTTCCAAACGGAGTTAATGCCATTGATTTGGGAGACTTAGAATTTTCCGAATCCGACAGCACCGGCAATCGCGAACGAATAAGAGCAACCACTGCAGGAATTATTGAACGTGGCGCAGTTCCCATTGTTATTGGTGGCGACGATTCAATTCCAATCCCCATGATTGCTGCCTTTGCTGAAACTGGCGAATACACAGTTGTGCAAATAGATGCTCACATAGATTATCGAGATGAAGTTGGTGGCGAAAAACTTGGCCTTTCCTCCACAATGCGCCGAGCATTTGAAATGCCTCATATCACCGACTTGATTCAAGTTGGACAGCGCGGAATTGGTTCTGCTCGACCACAAGATTTTGCAGATGCAAAGGCGCACGGCGTTAAGTTTGTTTCAGCCCGCGAAGTTGCTGCCACCGGAATTCAGCAAGTGATCGATCTAGTTCCTGCCGGAGCAAAAGTAATTATTGATCTCGATTGTGATGCCTTAGATCCATCCATAGTTCCTGGCGTGATTGGTCGGGCACCTGGCGGTCTAACATATTGGAATGTCGTTGAGCTATTGCACGGGATAGCTGGCAAGGGGAAGATTGCTGGCTTTAATTTAGTTGAATTTATGCCAGCCAGTGACGTGGACGAAATTGGCGCGCTAAATAATGCCCGAATCATTTGCAATGTTTTAGGACTTATTGCTCGCCAAAACTAGTTAACTATCCAGCGGCAATAGGATTCGAATATGGGAAATCCAGTAATTGGTCTGACTACTTATCTTGAGCCTGCCAAGTGGGGTGCTTGGGATATGCCTGCTGCCTTAATTCCCTGGAACTACGTCAACAAACTTCAACAAGCTGGCGCGTCAGTGGTGTTATTGCCACCCGATCCGAACGCCCATGATGCGATGGCTCGGTTAGACGGACTTGTTATGGCAGGTGGGGCCGACATAGAACCAGCACGTTACGGCGCCCCGCACGAAGAGGGCACCGATAAACCCCGCACTGATCGCGATGCGAGCGAAATCGGCTTGTATTTAGCTGCCCGCGAAAAAGGAATTCCAGTCTTTGGCATTTGTCGCGGCCTTCAAATTATGGCCGTTGCGCACGGCGGTTCATTGCATCAGCATCTACCCGATGTTGTGGGCAATACATTGCACCGAGATGCACCAGGTACTTTCAATTTCCACGGTGCGACATTTACACCTGGTAGCTTGATTTCGAAAATTGTTGGTTCCACTCAAGTTAAAGTGAATTCCAGTCATCATCAGGCTGTTGACTCTCCTGGCGATCTCACTGTCACTGGCCTGGCAGAAGACGGCACGATTGAAGTTTGCGAAGTACCGGCAGAGGCTTTTGTTTTAGGTGTGCAATGGCATCCCGAGTTCAGCGACGATGAATCTATCTCAGAAAATCTTTTTCGCGCTTTCGTACAGGCTTGCGCGAGTAACTAGTTAGCTAATTCACTCTTTACTGCAGCAACAAAATCTGTAACATCCTGCGCCGTGGTATCCCACGAGCACATCCAGCGCGCTTGATTGATCGTGTGATCCCAAACATAGAACTTGGCTACTTTTTGAAGTGGCTCAATGCTCTTACCTGGCAAGATTGGAAATAGTGCGTTGGCTTGTGGCGCTACAACTTCAACACCGGGAATATCTTTAATATCTTGATATAAAGTTTGCGCCATGGCATTAGCGTGATTTGCGTTACGCAACCAAAGGTCATCCTCAAACATGGCAACAAGTTGAATCGAAATAAACCTCATCTTGCTGGCTAATTGCATTCCAGATTTGCGCAGATATTTAATGGCTGGGACTAATTCTGGATTTAGAATCACGATAGCTTCCGCGCCCATCGCGCCATTTTTAGTACCACCCAGTGAAACTGCATCTACGCCAACATCGGTTGTGAACTCTCGGAGCGAAGTTCCAAGGGAAGCTGCTGCATTTGAAATGCGCGCTCCATCGAGGTGCAAATACATTCCCAGGCCATGAGTGTGTTCTACTAAAGCCTTTATTTCAGCGGCTGTGTACACAGTGCCATACTCGGTCGAGTTAGTGATTGAAACAACTTTTGGTTGAGCTCGATGTTCGTTACCAAAACCCCAGGCTTGCTTATCTACTAATTCAGGTGTGAGTTTTCCGTCTGGAGTTTCAACTTGAAGCAACTTCAGGCCAGCTACTTTTTCAGGTGCGCCACCTTCATCAACATTGATGTGGGCGCTCGTTGCACAAACTACGGCTTCCCAAGGTTTGCACATAGCCTGCAAAGTCACGACGTTTGCGCCAGTTCCATTGAAAACCGGGAACACTTCAGCGTGATTACCAAACTTATTTTTGATGACGCTAGTTAACTTCTCAGAATAAACATCATCACCATAAGCGACTTGGTGTCCGTCATTTATCTGCGACATGGCAGCCAAAATCTCTGGATGAATACCAGCGTAATTATCGCTGGCGAAACCACGCCAGATTCCAGCCGCCATGTTAAGTCCCTTTGCTAATTGTGTTTCCTTTGACTTCTAGTTATAGCGGAGTTACGTAAGCTCCGCTGATTCCACCATCAACCAGGAAGTTCGAGGCAGTCATAAATGAAGAATCATCACTAACTAGAAATGCCACAGCAGCAGCCATTTCTTCTGGTTCGCCAAAGCGACCCATTGGAATATGTACTAACCGGCGCGCAGCACGCTCTGCATCTTTGGCAAAGAGTTCCTGGAGTAACGGTGTATTGACTGGGCCAGGCGAGAGGGCATTGATTCGAATACCTTCTCGCGCAAACTGCACACCAAGTTCGCGAGTCATCGCCAGCACGCCACCTTTTGAAGCGGTGTAAGAAATCTGGGAGGTTGCTGCTGCCATCGTTGCTACGAACGATGCGGTATTGACAATTGCGCCCTTGCCCTGTCGCTGCATGTATGGAATGACTTCCTTGCAGCATAAGTAAACCGAAGTTAAGTTAACTTCTTGAACTCTGCGCCACGCATCAATTCCAGTCGTCAAAATTGAATCATCATCTGGCGGAGAAATGCCGGCATTATTAAATGCGATATCAACGGAGCCGTAGGTGTCAAAGGCAGTTTTGTACATGTTCGCTACGTCATCCGCGCTAGTCACATCTGCCTTAACAAAGATTCCCCCGATTTGAGCGGCAACTTTTTCACCCGATACTGGATCTAGATCAGCAATGACCACTTTGGCGCCTTCTTCGGCTAGTCGAA
The DNA here is from genome assembly GCA_037619625.1 of Actinomycetes bacterium. Classification (GTDB taxonomy): domain Bacteria; phylum Actinomycetota; class Actinomycetes; order S36-B12; family UBA5976; genus UBA5976. Next base: position 1,543 of record JASJMK010000022.1, on the reverse strand, counting down.
TTGCAGTTGCTTTACCGATACCGCTGGAGCCGCCAGTAATGACTGCGACTCGATCTTGTAGTCTCTTCACTTTTCCACCTTCAGATTGATTTTGCCATGAGCCTAAATGCACGGTGCCTCTAGTTTAGTTACTTGCTACCTTGCTTAATCTTCCGTACTTATAAATACGTTCTTAGTTTCAGTAAATGCCTCAAGTGCGTTTGGACCAAGTTCTCGGCCGATACCTGACTTCTTGAAGCCGCCAAACGGCGTCCAATAACGCACGGCGGAATGAGAATTTATCGAGATCACTCCGGATTCAACCCCGCGGGCCATCCGCATGGCTCGACCAACATCGCGAGTCCAAATCGAACCAGCTAATCCATAATCAGTCCCGTTTGCCATCCGTATTGCATCTGCTTCATCGTCAAATGGAATTACCACTGCAACAGGGCCAAAGATTTCTTGACTGTACTGGACATCTGATTCAGTTACTGGAGCCAGCACAGTGGGTGGGAACCAAAATCCTTTACCTGTTGGTGCTTCGCCTTGAAAAAGAATCGGCGCGCCAGCTGGCACAAATGACTTAACGCGATCACGTTGCACAGCGCTAATCAATGGCCCCATGTCGACAGATTCATCTGCGGGATCACCAGTGTGCATAGCTTTAACTACTGGCTCCATGTATGCGAGAACTTGATCGTAAACACTTCGCTGCACCAAAATCCGTGACCGAGCGCAGCAATCTTGACCTGAGTTATCGAATACCGCGCCTGGCGCGGACATTGCAGCTTTTTCAATATCGGAATCTGCAAAAATTATGGTTGGACTTTTACCACCAAGTTCCAGCGTGACGCGTTTAAGATGCGGAGCACCTGACTGCATGATGCTGGTTCCAACTGCGGTGGAACCAGTGAAGCAAATTTTTCTAACATCTGGATGTTCAACCAGGCGCTGCCCAGCCGTTTTACCAAATCCAGGTAGAACATTGAAAACGTTTTCTGGAATTCCGGCTTCCAGCGCAATTTCCGCTAGACGAAGCGCGGTAAGTGGTGTTGTTTCAGCGGGCTTTAGGACAACCGTGTTTCCAGCGGCTAGCGCTGGCGCAAATCCCCAAGCCGCAACTGGCATCGGAAAGTTCCATGGAACGATAATTCCAACGACACCAAATGGTTCATGAAAAGTGATGTCGATTCCACCTGGGACCGGAATTTGCTGACCAATTAGTCGCTCAACGCCACCGGCCATGTAGTTCAAAACGTTAGCTACATTCTGAGCTTCCCAACGGGCATTGCCAATTGTGTGACCAGCTTCAAGTACTTCAAGGCGAGCAAGTTCTTCATTATGTTCTGCCACAAGGGCTGCAAACTTACGTAAAATATCAGCGCGTGAACCAGGTGCTAAATCTCGCCAGGCCGGCCAGGCTTTTTTGGCTTTGGCCACCACTTCGTCTACTTCCGACGTCGATGCCATGTGAACGGTTTTTACGACGTCCTCAGTGGCAGGGTTTAAAACCTCGAAAGTGTCGCTCATTTTGCCTCATTTAAGTTAGCCAAATTCTTAC
>JASJMK010000021.1:0-13724 GCA_037619625.1 Actinomycetes bacterium | reverse complement strand
GCTAAATCCTTTTCCCGCCAATGTTGATTGAAGAACATTAACGTCAGCGACCCAGTGCCATCACTAATTACTACTTCCTGCCTGGTTCCACCCTTAGCATTTTTTAAATTCTTGAAACTCTTTACTTGAGCTTGCACCGTTACATGGTCGCCAATTTCTAAACTGCCTAAGTCAGTCAGGGCGCCGCGCTGTTCATATCGGCGCGGATAGTGACGAAGCAGATCTTCAACTGATTCAATTTCGAACTCTGACTTTAGGAGCGCGCCAGTCTTAGCGCCAACCACGCTAACAATTGGAGTACTTAAGTCAGTCATAACATCATCCGCATTGAGAAATCTAACTTCCGAATTCAATTATGCGAATATCGCTCAACTCAACCAAGCGTTCACATGCTTCGATAACGCCCGACGGGTCATTGCTATGAACATGAACTGTGAAATTTGGCTCAGTTCCAGCGAGAGCAATTGAATCGCCCAAAGTCAGTAATATTTTTTCCAGTGATTCTTTAGTTTCTAAATTACAACTTACCGAAAACATAACTTCAAACTTGGATCCGTCATACTTTTCAACAACACCAGTTCGAGGCAAAATTTCTAATGGCTCAGTAACCACGCCAATCGCTTGCGCAAAACTATCGTGCAAAAGTGTGATCACAATTCCGCCAGCATCAACAACTTCAGCGAGCTTCAAAGCAGGCAGCATCTCTTGTGTTCTAACTAAGGCCGCTCTCACCTCGCGTTGAATCTGTTGAAAATAAGTTTCAAAGTTTTCACTTGGCGCCGCAACCAGTGCGGCCTGCGCGACCGTTAACATCGTTCCTTCTTCTGGTGAAAGCACTGCTGCGCGCGCTACCTGGGATGCAACTTTAAGTGCGGTAGCCCAATCTTGCTGTGTAGCTTTATCTGGTAACCCGCTTGCTAACCCAACTAGATACTGCGCCAAGATCACCCCAGAATTTCCCATCGCGCCGGCGCTTGCCAACGCGCCAATTTGCCCAGCGGCATCACCTAGACCAAGTTCTGGCGTTAGTTGCCCAGCAAGCCCGGCTCTGATGGTGAGTAAAGAATTAGTCCCCGTGTCAGAATCTGGCACGGGATAAACGTTTAGATCATTGATTACTTGTTCATGTTTTTCAAGTAAACCGGCGAAATTGGCAAGCGCTTCAAGGAAGTGAGTCGTATCCAAGAACTGTGTGGCGCCTTTCTCATTAGTTCGCGTTTTTGCCACACCCATAGATTACCTGTGCAAATTGGCCAGGCCCCAGATGTTCTGGCCATGTTCCGAAGGTATCCAAATGGGCCAGCCCATAGCCGAGAAACCACCTAGGGGATGGCCTGAATTGGAAATTCTGAGCATTCGCAGGTAGTCTGGCAAGGCTTAACCAAGTGAAACCCATCAATCTTTCAAGGAGTCATCGTGGCTGCTGTATGTGACGTCTGTGGCAAGGGCCCAGGCTTTGGCCACGCCATTTCCCACTCACACCGTCGTACCAAGCGTCGTTTCAATCCAAACATCCAGACCGTGCACGCAGTTGTCAACAACTCGCCTAAGCGTCTAAATGTTTGCACCTCTTGCATCAAGGCTGGCAAGGTTTCTCGCGTTTGAGGATAACTAAATTTTTAAATCCCCTCAGCTTTTGCTGGGGGGATTTTTAGTTGGTTGAGAAGTGGTCCCAGCCTTTACCGGAATAGCTCTCGCCATCAACCGTTACGACAGGCTCACCGGAGTCAACTGAGCCGATGATGGTCCAGCCACTTGGCACATCCAGCGCGGTCTTAAATGTGGCAGCAAAGGCATGGTCCTCACCGCCGGACAATATCCATTCCATGGCATCGCCATTAAATGCTGATGCAGCAGCGGCCAATGCTTCGGGAATTTGAAACTTATTTGATTCGATGTTTATTTTGACTTTAGAAGCTTGCGCAATGTGACCTAAATCTGAAACTAAGCCATCACTGATGTCAATCATTGATGTGGCATGCGTGGCAAGTTTTGCTAATTCATATGGTGGCTCTGGAACTCGGTGAGCTCCAACCAAAATACGTGGTGACCGGAAGCCACGCGAGAGCATGAGTAAACCTGCTTGGGCAAATCCAAGGCGCCCGGCAATCGCGAGGGTGTCCCCTGGTTTAGCGCCACTTCGTAAAATTGCTTTTGCGGTTCCAAGTTCACCTAAAGCAGTAACGCTAATCACAATTGAACTGCTGCGAACTATGTCGCCGCCAACTACCGTGACGCCAACTTCGGCTGCTTCGGCGCTTAAGCCATCGGCTAATCCCATAACCCAAGCAACTGGAGTCTCTGGCGGTAGCGCGAGACCAACTAGTAAGGCAGTGGGCCTGGCGCCCATGGCAAAAATGTCCGCAAGATTTTGGGCTGCAGCTTTTCGCCCGATATCAATTGCTTCAGACCAATCAAGTCGAAAGTGCACACCTTGCGTAAGCATGTCTAAGCAGGCAACTACATTTCCACCTTTTGCGGAAACCACGGCAGAGTCATCACCAATGCCAACTGAAACAGTCTCTGCTGATGACTTGGCCAGTCGAGCTGCAATGGCATCGATCAGCGCAAATTCGCCTAGTTCGCCGACACTCTGTTCGCTCATGTGTTACACGTTAGCGATTAGCGCAGGCCGACGCCACGGCGAAGTGCGTCTTGTACTAACGCATCAACTAATGCTGGGTAATCCAAACCTGTTTCCGCCCACATCCGCGGATACATCGAGATCGGGGTAAATCCTGGCATGGTATTTATTTCGTTGATTACTACATCGGTGCCAGAGACAAACATATCTACCCGAGCCAGACCTTCGCCAGCCATTGCGAGGAAAGCCTCAATTGCCAGAGCGCGAATTTTCTCATGCAGCGCTGGATCAAGTTTTGCTGGAACTGATAACTCAACTGAATCATCAACATACTTTGCTTCGAAGTCATAAAACTCGTGGCCGTCGCGCACAATAATTTCGGCGCACACACTCGCCTTTGGTCCAGTTGGACTATCTAGTACGCCACATTCAATTTCTCGGGCATTTTCAATACTTGCTTCGACAATTACTTTTGGATCGTGTTGGCGAGCAAACTCAATTGCTGACACAAGCTCATCTTCGGATTTCACTTTAGAAATTCCAACACTTGATCCAGCTCGACTTGGCTTCACAAATACTGGGAGCCCTAGCAATTTAATGCGCATCAAGCTAGCCTCGCGCTGGGAAGTCCACTGCGCATTTGTCACAACTTCATATGGCCCAACAGGAAGTCCAGCTGATTGCATCATGGCCTTAAGGTGCGCTTTGTCCATTGCAGCAGCGCTGGCAAACACTCCGGAACCAACATAAGGAATACCGGCAAGTTCTAGCAATCCTTGAATGGTGCCATCCTCACCCCATGGTCCATGAAGTACTGGGAAAGCGACATCGACTTGGGCAATAACTTCATTGGTTTCGCGCTGCACTGTAATCGTCGTTGCGTCGGAATTGGGTGTGAAAAGCAGCGTCGGATTTTTGTCATCAACCTGCGGGAACACACCATCTTTGACGGTTAGGCGCTGGGCATCATCTTGCTCAAGAACCCAAGTACCGGACTTGGTGATGCCAATCGGGACAACGTCATATTTAGAGCGATCTAAGGCGCGCAGCACACTTCCCGCAGAGATGCAGGAAATTGAGTGTTCGCTACTGCGCCCACCAAAGATAACGGCGACTCGGATTTTCTTACTCACCTAAGCAACGCTACCGAATCCTCGGGAAATCCTTTGGCACTAGTGTTTTCCCTATGAGCGCGCCGCATAATTCAGATCAGCCTAAATTGCCAACCCATGCCAATTTCACAAATCTGGAAACTGCTGTGGTGCAAGCTGGCCGTCCGCCAGTAACTCCAGATGGTCCCGTGAATCCCCCGATAGTTCTCTCCAGCACATTGCACGCCGGTGGACCTTATGGCTACATGCGCGATTGGAATGCCACGTTGGAATCACTTGAAGTAGCAATTGGCGCACTTGAAGGTGGCCGGTGCACCACGTTTTCTAGTGGCATGGCTGCGGCCAATGCGATTTTCGATTTATTTCCAAATGGAAAACCAGTTGTCGCAAGTCAGTACTCATACACCGGAGTAGCAGTTCGCCTACAGGAACTTCATGACCTTGGTCGCGTTGAATTGCGACTAGTTGATGTTACTGATGACGCAGCCGTCAAAGCAGCGATCGCAGGTGATGGCAATCCAGCTTCGTGGGTCTGGATTGAAACCCCAACAAATCCGATGATGGAAATTTGTGACATTGAAGCCACCGCAGTTGTGGCACGTCACTACGGCGCTTACTTAGCTGTCGACAACACTTTTATGACACCACTTCGCCAGCGCCCACTTGAACTTGGCGCGCACCTAGTTATGCACAGCGCAACAAAGGGTTTAGCCGGACACTCGGACCTGCTTATGGGAGCACTTGTTACTGCTGATGCGGAACTAGCCGAAAAAATTATCGGACGACGTGTGCTGCTGGGAGCCGTTCCTAGTGCATTTGATTCTTACTTAGCACTGCGCGGAATCCGCACACTTGCCGTGCGAATTGATCGCGCCGAATCAAATGCGCAATTCATTGCAGAGAAATTAGCTGGTCACAGCAAAGTGCGCGCAGTGCATTACCCAGGTCTTGGCGGACACAAGAATGCAGACATTGCTAAGCGACAAACGGATGGTCCAGGATTCATGTTGGCTTTTGAAGTTGATGGCGATGCACGTGATGCCGAGCGAGTTTGTCAGTCCGTGAAGTTAGTTACTTACGCAACTTCACTTGGTGGCGTTGAAACGCTGATGGAACGTAGACGAAGATGGCCAAAAGAAAATTCCGCAGTGCCAGAGAATTTGATTCGAGTTTCAATTGGCATCGAAAATGTCAACGACATTTGGGCAGATCTCGATCAAGCACTTAATGCCACTGGAGAAATTGAAAATCAAACCCAACCCAAAATGGGTTACTAGCACCTACATGTGCTCCATTTGTTCTTGACCTTTTTCGGCAGTCGTCGGCCGAAGCATGAAGGCCTTTAATACTTTTTCCGCACTAGTGCCATGGTGAATCACATTTACAACTTGCTCAGTAATTGGCATTTCCACACCATGCCTGGTCGCTAAGTCCAAAATTGATTGACAGCTTTGCACGCCTTCTGAAGTAGTTTTAGTCAGCGCTTGGGCCTGGGCAATTGTTTTGCCCTCGCCTAGATAAACGCCGATAGTGCGATTTCGCGAAAGTGGTGACTGGCAAGTAGCAATTAAGTCGCCCACCCCGGCAAGGCCAGCAAAAGTTAGCGGGTTCGCGCCCAGTGCCACACCCAGCCTGGACATTTCGGCCAGGCCACGAGTCATCAGAGCTGACTGTGAGTTTTCCCCATACCCGAGGCCCACAGCCATTCCGTTTGCCAGCGCGATTACGTTCTTAACTGCGCCAGCGATTTCTACGCCAACCACATCTGTTGTGTAATAGGGCCGGAAATAATCTGTCGTACAGGCATCTTGAATGCGTTTGGCAAATACTTCGTTAGCGCACGCCACGGTTGTGGCCGCTGGCTCTTTGGCCGCAATTTCATGCGCCAAATTTGGGCCGGACACCACAGCGACTTGGTCCGGTGCAAGCTTGGCTACCTCGGCGATTACTTCAGTCATCCGTTCCGCGGTGCCAAGTTCGACACCCTTAATAAGGGAAACGAAAACGGCCTGCTTGGGAATCGAATCGCTCCATGACGACAAATTACTTCGTAGCGTCTGCGCTGGCATTGCCAAGACAACTAAGTCAGCGCCAGCGAGTGCTTCGTCAGGATTAGTTGTTGAAACTACGTTTGTCGGCAGCATTAACCCTGGTTGGTAGGCGTGATTAATGTGCGTGTTGTTGATGTCATCAGCCACTGCGCTGCTGCGCGCCCAAAGCGTGACATCACAATTTGCATCCGAGAGAATCATAGAAAAAACCGAGCCCCAAGAACCAGCTCCCATTACAGCTACGCGCATTATGAGTCTGCTTTCTTTTGAAGAGCAATCCGGCGATCTAGTGGGACTGCGGGTGGCACTTCATTACGCTGCGTTGCCAATATTTTAGTAATGTCTCGCATAATTCTTTCAGTTGCTTCCCGCAACGTTGCCGCGCTTACTGGCAATGCGCGAAGGTCGTCTAGATCCACTTCTGGACCTGCCCAGACGTGCATGGTCTTACGAGGAAATAACCGCAGTCGCTTACTGTACGGAGCAAGAACTTCTTGTGGCCCCCATTGCGCTGCTGGTATGACGGGTGCTCCAGTCATAAGCGCAATTCGGGCAGCGCCGGTCTTTGCAGTCATAGGCCATAACTGTGGATCGCGCGTTAAAGTTCCCTCCGGATAAATCACAACACACTGCTTATCTTCAATCGCCGAGAAAGCCGCGCGCAGCGAACCGGCTGCAGCATCCGAGTTGCCGCGTTGCACTGGAATCTGTCCCGCACTTTTTAGCAATGCGCCAAGTAGTGGAATCTTAAAAACCTCTACTTTTGCCAAAAACCTAACTGGGCGACCATTGTCGTTAACAAAATGTGCAGCAACTAACGGGTCATACCAAGACAGGTGATTCATGGCCACCACAATCCCGCGATCGATTCGCAGGTATTGCCCGCCGCGCCAATCTCGCGCAGTTGCCGCCAGCAGAATTGGGCGCAAGATTCCAGCGATGAATCTATACCAAAAGCCACGAGGTGACTGGGCGGGGAATTTACTCATAACTTCATTATCCTGACACAAAAATGAATCGAACTCGTTGGTTTCCCAACGAGTTCGATTCGCTAAATGTTTTAAGGTTTATTTGCCTGAAACTTTTTTCTTGAATTCAGCACCTGCGCGGAATTTAGGTACAGATGTTGCTGCAATCTGAACTGGCGCGCCAGTCTGTGGATTGCGACCAACACGTGCTGCGCGGTCTGACTTCTCGAAGATGCCAAAGCCTGTTAGGGAAACTTTGTCACCCTTGGCTACAGCGCGGGAAATGCTATCAAATACTGCATCTACAGCTGCTGTTGCATCTTTTTTGCTTAAGCCTGCTGCTTCAGCTACACCATCAATTAATTCTGCCTTGTTCACTTTGGATCCTCCATAGTTTCCCGACTTCCAATGATGAATGCCGGCTATCTTTGTTTCTCATTAACCCTTACGAATTAACGAACCTTTGAGTTGTTCCAGGCTTCCCCGCCTGGCTCACTTGTGACTTTACGGCTCAAAAACAGGGGTTTTTCGCCTGACACGCCCAAGAAACGCAAAAAATCCCAATTTCTTGGGATTTTTTGCTGATTTCGCCGATTTTAGACCGTAGTTGGCTTAAAACTTGGGCGCTTTGCCTCAAACGCTGTGATCTCATCTACATGCTTAAGCGTCAAGCCAATGTCGTCTAGCCCCTCTATTAGGCGCCATCTCACATAACTATCTACTTCAAACTTCGCAGTAAACCCGGCGGCAGTAACTACTTGGGCTTCCAAGTCAACGGTAACTGGGGTTGCTGGGTCTTCTTCGATAATTTTCCATAGTTGCTCAACTGAACTCTGTTCAACTACCGCCGTCAGTAACCCTTGTTTGCCAGAGTTTCCCCGGAAGATGTCTGCGAACCGAGAAGAAATTACTACTTTGAATCCGTAATCCATAAGTGCCCAAACTGCGTGTTCGCGACTTGAGCCAGTTCCAAAATCTGGTCCAGCAACTAAAACACTTACCCCTTGGTACTGCGGGCGGTTCAAAACAAAGTTTGAATCTTTGCGCCAGGAGTTAAATAACCCATCCTCAAAGCCATGGCGAGTAATCCGCTTTAAGTATTCGGCCGGAATGATCTGATCGGTATCAACGTTGCTGGCCCGAAGCGGGGCAGCTGTGCCGGTATGAACTGTGAACTTATCCATTAGTTTGCACTTCCTACTAAGTCAGCTGGTGATGAGAGCGTTCCGCGAATTGCAGTTGCTGCGGCAACTTGCGGCGAAACTAAATGTGTTCGTCCCCCTGGGCCTTGGCGTCCTTCAAAGTTGCGATTTGATGTTGAAGCGCTTCGCTCCCCTGGCGCTAATTTGTCCGGGTTCATACCAAGACACATTGAGCAACCAGCTTCGCGCCATTCTGCGCCAGCGTCCGAGAATACTTTGTCCAGACCTTCAGCCATTGCCTCTAAGCGAACGCGAACGGAACCGGGAACCACCATCATGCGCAATCCGCTGGCGATTTTTTTACCTTTTAAAATTTCAGCAGCTGCGCGCAAATCTTCAATTCGGCCATTTGTGCACGAGCCGATGAAAACAGTATCGATTTTGATATCGCGTATCGCCATTCCAGCAGTTAGGTCCATGTAGGCGAGTGCTTTTTCAGTAGCAGATTTATCGACTGGATCGGTGTAGTCATCAGGGCTTGGCACATTCGCTGAAAGTGGCGCACCTTGACCTGGGTTAGTTCCCCAAGTTACGAATGGGCTGAGCTTAGTTGCATCAATGATTACTTCACGATCAAAAACTGCGTCAGCATCAGTTGGCAAAGTTTTCCAGTATGCAACGGCGTCGTCCCAATCTGAACCCTTCGGCGCATGTTCGCGTCCCTTTACGTATTCAAAAGTTGTTTCATCTGGGGCGATCATTCCGGCGCGGGCGCCAGCTTCAATGCTCATGTTGCACATCGTCATGCGGCCTTCCATGGAAAGTCCGCGAATTGCTTCGCCCCGATATTCAAGGATGTAACCCTGGCCACCACCAGTTCCAATTTCAGCGATGATCGCCAAGATTAGATCCTTCGCAGTGACCCCGATTGGAAGCTTTCCTTCCACTGTGATTGCCATGGTCTTGAATGGCTTAAGTGGCAAAGTTTGGGTAGCAAGTACATGCTCAACTTCACTTGTGCCAATACCCATGCCAATTGAACCGAAGGCGCCATGCGTTGAAGTGTGCGAGTCGCCACAAACTATCGTCATTCCTGGCTGAGTTAATCCGGACTGCGGGGCAATGATATGAACAATGCCCTGTTCCTTATTGCCCAATTCGTAATTTTCAATTCCAAATTCTTTAGTGTTTATGCGCAATGCATCAATCTGGGCCCGACTAATTGGATCGGCAATTGGTTTATCAATGTCAGTAGTTGGAACGTTGTGATCCTCAGTAGCAATAGTTAAGTCTTTACGTCGCACTGTGCGACCAGCTGCGCGCAAGCCATCAAAAGCCTGTGGGCTGGTCACTTCATGAGTTAGGTGCAAATCAATGTAAAGCAAGTCCGGTTCGCCCTCTGCGCGTCGAACTACATGGTCATCCCATACTTTTTGTGCCAATGTACGGCCCATAATTGCCTCCTAAAACTCTGGATTTTGACATCTCATCATTCGAGATAGCAATATCACTATATGAAAGATAGTAGTAGCGGTGTTGGCGTTCTGGATAAAGCTGCCCACATTCTGGACGCTTTGGAATCAGGACCATTGACTTTGGCAGGTTTAGTGGCCGCCACCGGATTAGCCCGTCCAACGGCCCATCGATTGGCAACTGCGCTAGAGCACCATCGCCTAGTGGCCCGGGATTTAAACGGGCGCTTCATACTTGGACCACGCATCACTGAATTAGCCAGCGCTGCGGGCGAGGATAAATTACTTTCCATCGCAAATCCAATTCTGATTGCGTTGCGTGATGCCACCAAGGAAAGCGCACAACTATATCGCCGACAAGGTAACCAAAGAATTTGTGTCGCAGCTTCGGAGCGAATGACTGGGCTCCGCGACACTGTCCCAGTTGGCGCCGGATTAACTATGAGTGCTGGCTCTGCTGCCCAAATTTTGTTGGCATGGGAAGAACCAGATCGATTACACCGCGGCTTGCAAGGTGCAACATTTACTGCCACAGATTTATCTGGAGTGCGCAGACGTGGCTGGGCACAATCCCTTGGCGAACGGGAGCCAGGTGTTGCATCAGTTAGCGCTCCAATTCGCGGAGCGAACGGAAAAATAATTGCTGCAGTATCAATTTCCGGACCAATTGAACGGCTGACTCGAATGCCAGGTCGCCTGCATAGTGTGGCTGTTGTTACGGCGGCTAATCGCATTAGCGATTCACTCAAAGCACGCGGCTAGGTATTACTGGGCGTTTAGAACTTGGCCACATTTACGTTATTGTAAACAGGTGCGGCCCCGTTGTGTAGCGGCCTAGCACGCCGCCCTCTCAAGGCGGTAGCGCGGGTTCGAATCCCGTCGGGGCTACAAATGAATCAGACCCTACGGGGTCTTTTTTATTTAACTGAGAACTTTTTAAGATTTTTCCTGGTTGCGAAAGCGGACCATGTCTGGCGTTAACTGATCTAAAGATGTAATCCCCATGAGTCGCATGGTTTGCTCTACTTCGCCCTGCAAAATTTGAGCTGCTCTTCGCACGCCCGCTTCTCCGCCGGCCATAATTCCATACAAGTACGCTCTGCCAATTAATACCGCGTCAGCGCCTAAGCCAATGCCGCCAACAACATCAGAACCTGAAAGAGCGCCGCCGTCGATAAATAGTTGTGTGCTCGATCCAGAAATTGCAGATTTCACTGAAGGCAATAATTCCAATGGAACTACGGAACGATCAAGTTGTCGGCCGCCATGATTTGATAACACGACTGCGTCCACACCTCCATCAGCAAGCATTTTCGCATCAGCTACATTTTGCACACCTTTAACAATTAATTTCCCTGGCCAATTTGCTTTCAGCCATTCCACATCTTTCATAGTTATTGAAGGATCAAAAACACTGTTCATGAGTTCTGCTACCGTGCCACCGGTTGATTTCAAAGATGCGAATTCAAGCGGGGCACTCGTCAGCAAGTTTCCCCACCATTTTGGATAACGTGCCATGTCGGCCATAGTTTTAATGCTCAGCTGCGGCGGAATGGTAAGTCCATTTTTTACATCTCGAACTCGCATGCCGCCAACGACAGTATCAACAGTTAACATAATGGCTTCATAGCCAGCAGCTGCCGCCCGATCCACTAACTCATAGCGTGTGGTCTTATCGCGCCAAAGATAAAGCTGAAACCATTTGCGAGTATCTGGCGCAGCAGCAGCTAAATCTTCAATTGAAGTAGTTCCCAGAGTTGAGAGCGTATAGGGAATTCCAAATTCTGCTGCAACTTTAGCCACGGCCGATTCGCCGTGATAGTGCATCATTCGAGTGAAACCAGTTGGGCTAAATACGAAAGGTAACGCGGTGCTCTTTCCAAAAATTGTTATCGAAGTATCAACGGTAGAAACATCTCGCAAAACTCTGGGATGAAATTCCAATTGCCGATACGCCTCATAAGCTCGGGCGTAACTTAGTTCCTCGCCAGCTGCCCCATCGGTGTAATCAAATACTGCGCGCGGAGTTTTAGCTTTTCCGATGCTGCGTAATTGGGAGATTGTGACTGCTCTGGAAACTTCACTAGAACGTGAAAATGGTGATTTAAATCCGATTATTGGCTTGAGATCTGACCATCGCGGAAATTGACGCTTACTCATGGCTTAACTATTGCAGATTTGGCTGGGATACCTGGACTCGAACCAAGACTAACTGAACCAGAATCAGTTGGGCTGCCAATTACCCCATATCCCAATCGGCATTACGCCTAGCGAAAATACTATCTCAGGGCGCGCTTTAGAGTGAAATGCTTATTTGATAGCAAAGGTGATTCGAGCAAGCGAACGTTCTTGCCCAAGAATTTCTAAGGATTCAAAAAGCGGTGGCGAAACTCTGCGGCCAGTAACAGCGACCCGAACTGGACCAAATGCAACCTTGGGTTTTAATTCCATTCCTTCGATTAAAGCCACTCGAAGTGCTTCTTCAATGTTTTGCGTAGTCCATTCGCTGATTGCAACAAGGGCGTCCCGAGCGGCCAATAAAACTGGTTGCGCATCTGGCGTCAATACTTTTTCAGCTTCAGTTGGATCAACTTCAAAGCTTGCGCTACCGGGTTGATCTGCGAATAAGAATCCGAGCATCCCGACACCTTGGCGAAGTGTCTCCATGCGTTCTTGGATTAGTGGTATGGCGCGAAGTAAAACTGACATCTGATCACTCGCTGGTTCCGCTGAAAGTACACCCTCCTTGATTAAATAAGGAGTAAGTCGTGTTAGTAAATCTGCGGGCGTAAGAGTCCTGATCCAGTCACCATTTATTGAAGTACATTTTTTTAAATCAAATCGTGCTGGATTTGCATTTACTCGCGCAACATCAAAAACGGTAGCCATCTCTTCTTTTGAGAAAAATTCAACATCGTTACCAAATGCCCAACCTAAAAGTGCTAGGTAGTTAAGTAAACCTTCTGGTAAATATCCCTCTTCGCGGTACATCAACAGACTTGATTCTGGATCTCGTTTTGAAAGTTTTTTGTTTCCTTCGCCCATAACATAAGGCAAGTGTCCATAAAGTGGTCGTTCGCCTTTTGCGACTCCAATTGCATGAAGTGCGTCATAAAGTGCAAGTTGCCTTGGTGTACTGCTGAGAAGATCCTCACCGCGAAGAACGTGGGTGATTTCCATAAGGACGTCATCAACTGGATTTACCAGTGTGTAAAGCGGTTCGCCTGTTGCTCTTACTATTACGTAATCTGGAACATGCTCCGCCGCAAAAGTAACGTCGCCGCGAACTAAATCTGTCCAAGTGAAGTCGGTATCGGGCATTCTAAATCTGACAACTGGACGGCGATCTTGGTCTTTGTATGCAGCTACTTGATCGTCAGATAATTTTCTACACGCGCCGTCATATCCTGGCGTTTTACTCGCCGCGCGCGCGGCTTCCCGACGTTCTTCGAGTTCTTCTTGTGAGCAGTAGCAATGGTAAGCATGACCGGATGCTAACAACTTGTCAGTTATTTCTTTATAAATATCCATGCGTTCAGATTGGCGATACGGTCCATGTGGTCCGCCTACTTCTGGACCTTCATCCCAATCCAAACCGAGCCATCGCAGGGCATCAAGTAAGTCGACATAGGACTGCTGCGAATCACGAGCGATGTCAGTATCTTCAATTCGAAATACGAAAGTTCCACCAGTGTGACGGGCATACGCCCAATTGAATAGTGCAGTTCGAATCATTCCGACATGCGGATTTCCTGTCGGGGAAGGACAGAATCGAACTCGAACGTTTGACACAATTTCTCCTGATTTAGAAATTAAGTTATCGAACTATTACTGGATTAGTAAGAGTACCAATGTCCGCAATAGATACTGTTACAGAATCCCCGTTCACAATTTGGCTAACTCCGGCTGGCGTGCCGGTCAAAATTACATCACCTGGCAGCAGGGTCATCATGTGTGAAATCCACGAAACCATTTCTCGCGCGCTGCGCACTAAATCACTGGTGTTTCCATCTTGTCGAAGTTCGCCATTTACGGAACATGAAATTGCTAAATCCTGCGGATCCAGATCAGTTTCAATCCAAGGGCCAAGAGGACAGAAAGTATCAAAACTCTTAGCACGTGTCCACTGCCCGTCGCTATTTTGTAAATCTCGCGCGGTCACATCATTGGCGCAGGTGTAGCCAAAAATTACTTCATCGGCCCGATCTACTTCGACATTCTTAGCTAATGCGCCAATCACAATCGCTAATTCAGCTTCATGATGAACATTTACTGACTGCGGTGGCAAAACTATGTAGTCGCCTTCACCTATAACTGTGGTGTTTGGCTTTATGAAAATCACGGGCTCAGCTGGAACTTCTCCGCCCATTTCTTTGGCGTGATCAGCGTAGTTTT
>JASJMK010000020.1:0-17060 GCA_037619625.1 Actinomycetes bacterium | reverse complement strand
TAAATAGTGAAAGTCTGACCAGCCACAGTTAGTTCGGATTGGGCATTGAATGAATTAAGGCTGCTCACGAGACTCCTAAAGTATCTTGATGTCAAGATAAATTATACGCCGGATAGCCTTGATTTACTAGCGCAGGCAATCAAAATCTTTCAAACAGCGCGATGCATTCCACGTGACCAGTCATCGGGAAGGCGTCTAAGCCAACTAGTTGCGTCATTGACCAACCGGCATCAGCTAAGTACTTTGCATCTCTGCCCAGTGCGCTTGGTTCGCAAGCGACATAGACGATCCCGCGCCGTGCAATGCGATCAATTTCGGTAATAACCGGAAGGCCCGCTCCGGCGCGAGGTGGATCCAAGATGACCACATCGAAATCTTCATCTATCTGAGTTATCCACTTCGTCACATCTGCGGTGATCAAATCCAGCTGTGGCAAATCGCTGCACGAACGACGAGCATCGCGCATTGAATCAATTACTGATTCAACGGCAACAACTTCGCCATTCTCCCTAACGTCGGCACCCAAGCTGGCAGCAAAAAGTCCCGCTCCGGCGTAAAGGTCTAGTGCTTTATCGCCAGCTTTTAAATTGGCAAAGCGGCGAACGGTTTGTACGAAAACTTCTGGAGCATCTTTATGAACTTGCCAGAATGAACCAGCATGTATGCGCCAACTACGATCCCCAACTGTTTCATCCAGCCATGGACCACCTCGTTGGTCTACCACCACGTGTTGACCTGAGGAACTTTGCGCTGTACTTATGTCACCGTTGCCCAGGTGAACCTTGGATTGCGCTAAGGCAACCGAGCCCGCAACAGCAATTAAGCAGTCATCGATTTCAATTACGGTGTGTGATCGAGCCATCTTTAATCCGACTGAAACGCCACCAATGCGAGAGTACCGATTCCGCGTGCGCCAACGTAATCCAGTTTCCTGCGGCGAGAGTGCCATTACTTGGAATTCTGCAAGCGGTTTTCCATTGACGTGGGTGATACCGCCTAGATGCGAAAGCTGTTCGCGGACAACTTCACTCTTTAACTCCCGCTGATGCGACAAACTAACGTGTTGCCAATCGCAACCACCACAAGTTCCTGCATAACTGCATGGCGCTGGTGTTCGATGCGGGCTAGCGGTAACAACTTCTACTACGTCTGCACGTAAAAATTTCTTGCTGATGTCAGTAATTTCCGCGCGCACCACTTCACCTGGAATTCCATGACGCAGGAAAACAACTTGACCATTGTGACGCGCGATACAGAAACCACCATTAGCGACTTTGTCCACTGTTAATTCAACAACGTCACCTATTCGAGTTTCTTGCAGCTCAGTCACGAGTTCTCCCCCGAAAGCAATTTATCCTTGGTTAATAATCGATATGTTAAGAAAATTGCGAGTGCGAATAATGGATACCCCAAAAGAATCTTTAAAGTGCCAAGCGCGGCAGTCTGACCCAGAAAATACAGAGGCAACATAATTGCCACTCGAATTCCAAAAATCAAAGTCCACAGCCATGTGATTGTGCTAAACAATTTATGTTTCTTCTCATCTTTTACCCATGACATGTCATTGCCGCGCATGGCCTCAAGTACGTAGCCAAGCAGTGGCCGTTTCGCAAAGATACTTACTAAGCAGGCGGCTGCGTAAGCGGCATTTGTCAGAATTCCTGGCAGGAAGAAATTATCTGCATTCCCTGTCCGGCGGGCAATGAATGCTGCAATGGCAATTCCAAACAGGCCACCTAACACCTGCTGCAGAGATTGCCTCCGGGCAAGTCGCAATATCGCTAAAACCGCAGCTGTGCCAAGTGCCGCATAAAGAGTTATTTCTAAATTTCGATTGGTAGCTAGAAAGACAATGGTGAAGACCATAAACGGAAGTCCCGAGTCAATTACGCCAGCCCAGCCGCCGAGCGCCTTTGCGAGTAATTCGGAATCCTCTTTAATCTCATGGCCGATGCTTTCTTCTTGCGGGTTTGGATTCGCATCGCTCATGGCAGATTCAGACTGTAATTCACATACTTACTTTAACCACTTTGAGCTCTAAAGTATGAACCGCACAATTACAGCGAAATGTGAACGTGTCCAAATTTTCCGTGATCTTGCGCATGAACTTCGTCAGCAGGCGCTGAATCTGCAGTTGGACTCCGCAACCAAAGTCTTTGACCTGGAGCTTGCGGGTCGCTACCTCGATGCACAACTATCTGGGCAATGACGTTATCAATCTCAGCAGGAATTTGGGATGTGACAATTGCGCCATCACCGCTGATAACGACTCGCAAAAACCAGCGCGACCCACGAATTCCCACGAACCGAACCGGTTGCACGTGAGCATTACCGTCTAAATCAACAGTTGGCATGACCGCGCGCACTTCTGTACCAAAGCGTCCTTCGACTACTTGGCAATCCACATCTTGTTCGCGTAATCCAGACGCGATCGCATTGCGCATTTCGCCCCAAAGATCTTCATTAGTTGCGGCAGCAAAAACTTGCAGCTCTGCTATTGACATATCTAGATGTAGGGAAACAGATTTACCCGTTCCAGTTTTAGCGTCAAGATCTAGGTGCACCTCTAAACCAGGAACATTTGGCAATAGCAATGGCCCTAAATCGAGCATGTTGCTGGTGTCAGGCGCATTTGAACTATCAAGGGGACCGTGGGTCACGTCGCGACCCCAGTTGAACCGAAACCCTGTTCATTTCTTGGCGTTGGTTCTAGCTCTGCGACTTGAACAAATTGCGCAGTAGTAACTTCTTGAATAACTAATTGGGCAATTCGGCTACCAGCTGGCAATCGCACAGTTTCGTGTTGATCCAAATTAATCAAGCAAATTTTCAACTCACCGCGATACCCAGAGTCAATAGTTCCTGGAGTATTTACAATTCCTAGTCCGTTCTTAAAAGCAAGGCCAGATCTTGGATGAACTAAGCCGACATAACCAGCGGGCAATGCAATCGCAAGACCCGTTGGAACTAAGGCCCGCTCACCAGGAGCCAAAGCGACATCTTCTACGCAAACTAAATCAGCACCAGCATCACCATGGTGCGCATAGCTCGGTGCAGACGCAAGTTCATGAAGTAAAACAAATTCGATTTGGAGTTTGCTCATGGCGCAATGTCTAGCAATGTCGAATTCATGTCCGTAATTCCGCGGTGCTTATCAAAATGCTCCTGCGGCACCTGCATATATAGAGAGCCGGCTTCAACTGCCAATGGACCTTCTGGTGAGTCAAGCCGGCCTTCTGCAGTTGACCAAATTTTTCTTCCCAGTACCGCCTGCATTGTTGCTTCGATGAAAACTTTAGTTCCAACTGGGACGGGCAGTCGATATGAAACTTCTAAGTGCGCTGTGACCGCTGGGGATCTAATTAGCCAATTGGTCGCCCCAAGTGATTCATCAAAAGCCAATGACAAGATTCCACCGTGCGCAATACCTGGCGCACCTTGATGATGTTGCGTAACTTCAAAGACCGCGCGCGTTGTCATTCCAGTACCAGCTTGGATTTGCATGTGGAGCCCTGTTGGGTGATCCACGCCGCAACCAAAACAATTTCGATAATGACTTGCGATGGTTTCACCGGGCTTTGGAGCATCGACATGACGCTGCGGTGGACTGGCATCTTGCGGAATCGTCAGCGGGTGAACTGTGCGACCAATTCGTTCCATGATTACTAGAGTATCGTTATTGAATAATCGAACTTAACGCACTTGCCAGATAAGAAATGCGAGAACAAATTATGCCTAGTGAAGGAACTTCGGGCGAGCAGGCGGTTTACACCGAACGCCTCTGGCACTCGGTTGGGATGTGGTTCGTTGCACTTGTTATGACAGTGTCTTTAGGTATTGCATATGGCAGCGCATACGGTATGAATTTGGGCCTAATCGTCGGAACCGTGGCAAGCACTGCGGCGATTATCGGGTTATTAAAAAATTCGCCGACTATTCGCATCGATGAATTAAATTTTCAAGTAGGCCGAGCTCGAATGCCGCTTAGATTTGTTGGCAAAGTACAGATTTTAGATGCGAAACAATCTCGTCTAGCTCGCTCAACAAACGCGCATAAAGATGCATATTTTCAGTTACGCGGTGGCGTTAAACAAACTTTGATCGTGGAAATAACAGATGAAACTGATCCACATCCATACTGGCAAATCTCAACTAGAAATCCAGCAGTACTCAGCGAAAAATTAGCCGAGGCTAAAGGTAAAATTTAAATTTGAAAATTGCTGGGTTGCGCTTACTTAAGCACAGTCATTGCAAATTGGTTGGCCTTTAACTTCTTTGGCCAAGGTGCTGCGGTGATTCACCAAAAAGCAGCGCGAGCAAGTGAATTCATCTGCTTGCTTGGGAATGACCATAACTGTGATTGACTCATCGGAAAGGTCAGCCCCTGGTAGTTCAAGGGATTCGTTTCTATCGGCTTCATCCGCATCAACACTGGAACTGACTTTAGAGGCGTGCTGCGCCTTAAGGTTTTCGAGACTTTCCTCGCTTTCCTCTTCGTCAGTCTTTCGTGGGGCGTCGTAATCTGTTGCCATTTCGAACTCAAATCTCCTTGCAGCTTCCGGAGCAACTTTTTTGCAGTTGCTAACGTGACGGAGCGTACGTCATTAGTGAACATCGCCCAACACCGCCCCTATGCTAACTGATGCGGCGCAATTCCTCGGGATATCTGCGAGCGTTTTCGACGTAAGTTTTGATGGAATACGCGATGGTTGCAGGGTCAGCCGCACCTGGCTTTATTTTGGCTGGCACCCCCACGGCTAACGCGCCACCCGGCACAACCATGCCGCCCAAAACCACTGCCCCGGCGGCAACTAATGCCCCAGATTCAACTTTCGCGGCGTGCAGAACGAGCGACCCAGAACCAACTAGGGCGCCTGATTCGATGGTGCAGCCTTCTAAATGTGCATTGTGCCCAACTGTGCATTCATCGCCAACAATGGTGGGAAGTTCGGCGGTGCAATGAATAACAGTGCCATCTTGAATGGAAGTTCGCGCCCCAATCACAATTCGACTTGAGTCACCGCGCAAAACCGCGCATGGTCCGATAAAGCTCAGATCACCAATTGTTACGTCACCGATTATGACTGCTTCAGGGTGAACGAATGCTGATGCTGAAATTTGTGGAACTTTCTCACCAAACGCATAAATTGCCATGACGATCCTCTACTCTTTTCTTCAACCAAGACTTGCTATGTTGCCATACCAATAACATCGCTATCGGCGTTATTGGTCTCAAGTATTGCAATTAGATCAGCGTTGATTGCAGGGGTTGTTACGACAATCATGTCGTTACCCACTTTATTTCCCCGAAGTCCACTCGATATCGCGCCGGCTTCTCGGGCAATTAACTCACCAGCTGCATGATCCCAGTCATTTACTCCACGTTCGTAGTAGCCATCCAAAACCCCATCGGCCACGAGGCAAAGATCGATCGCGCACGACCCGAGCCTTCGGATGTCGGCTACGCGCGGAAGTACTTGCAGGAGCACTCTTGCCTGACTTTCTCGGCGCGCACTTGCGTACCCGAACCCAGTTCCGATAACTGCTGAACTTAGCTCCGTGCACTTGGACACTTGCAAGATTCGTGGCACTCCTTGGTCAATTACCCAGGAACCTAAACCTTGACTTGAGATATACATTTGATCATAAACAGGCGCATAAATTACCCCAGCGACCGAGTCGCCTGAATTCAAATCTTTAAGCCCGATCGAAACGCACCAATGTGGAATCCGATGAAGGTAGTTCACGGTCCCATCAATTGGGTCAATAACCCACTGCAAACCTGAGGATCCCGAGGAATTCGCGCCCTCTTCGCCCAAGATGGCGTCCTCTGGGCGATGCTTGGTTAATTGCGCCACGATGTAAGCCTCAGCTTTGCGATCCATTTGCGTCACAACATCCGTGGCACTTGATTTCGTATCGATCTCAAGGTGATCCGGACGGGCCATAAGTAATTCACCGGCGGCTTTGGCAATCGACATGGCCAGTTCTACATTTGGATTACTGGCCACTGATTCAAAAGTCACTTTAAAGTTTTCCTTGCTCGAGTTCTCTCATCGCTATTGTCCTTGCCAGCCCGCAAAAAGTCCGACACACCACGCCAATCCCCCGATTTTATTGGCATTTCGGAGAGAATGTAACTGCAGTTGTAACAGAAAAGGTGTGCCATGAAGGATCTAATATTTGTTGGCCGGTCACAAGACAACCTTGCACTTATTTTCATGGACGAAGATGGCTTGGAGTTCACGGTCGAGGTGGACGAGCACATCAAGCGCAGCATTAACACCAATGACACCGCCACTGTTACCACCACAGATTCAACTTCCGGCATTTCTCCAAAAGACATTCAGACTCGAATCCGACGCGGCGAGACTGCGCAAGCTATCGCCGCTGAAAGCGGAGTTTCCGTCACGCGTATCGAGCGTTACGCCGGGCCCGTACTCGCCGAACGTTCGTACATGGCAAATCGTGCGGCAGCAACTCTGATTCGTCGCCCGCATGGCGAAGTTATTCTCGGCGAATTAGCAACTGGGCAACTAGCTAATCGCGGTATTGACACATTGACTTTGGTGTGGGACGCCTACCGCCGCGATGATTCGCGTTGGACAGTTTCGGTTTCCTGGAACAGTGGAAGCGGCGGCGGTATTGCTAGCTGGATTTACGATCCACTTGCCCGCAGCGTGGTCGCACTTGATGATGAAGCTCGCTGGCTTTTTGACGAAGCTGCCGGCCAGGACAAGTCGAGTAAGAGTATGGAAGAACCAAAGCCACGGTTAGTTGGATTACCTACAGCCGTTGCGCAGGAAGAACTTGAGCCCCCAGCATGGGCTGGACCGGGTCACCCAACCATGCCAGTACCGATGCCAGTTCCGAGCCCAGTACCAGTTGCAGCCAAGCCCGTTGCAGCTGTTGATGACTCGCCTTCATGGGATGACATCTTGTTCGGCCATCGCCCGAATGATCAGTAACTACACGCCTCTAATACTTAGCAAGGAAATTTAACGAATCATGGCAAAACCAACTGCGCCCAAACCTGTTCATGATGCAGGTCGAATTGTTGACATCGATGTTTCAACCGAAATGCAAGATTCATTTTTGGAATATGCCTATTCGGTAATTTACTCTCGCGCTTTACCTGATGCCCGAGATGGACTTAAACCCGTGCAGCGAAGAATTCTGCACACTATGGCGGCTATGGGACTGCGCTCAGACAAAGGTCACGTTAAAAGCGCGCGAGTTGTCGGCGAAGTTATGGGTAAATTGCATCCCCATGGTGACAGCGCAATTTATGACGCCCTAGTGCGGATGGCACAATCCTGGTCACTGCGATTGCCGTTCGTTGATGGGCATGGAAACTTTGGCTCACTAGATGAAGGCCCAGCGGCTTACCGCTACACCGAAGCTAGGTTGGCAAGTCCTGCCAGCGCAATGGTGGACTCAATTGATGAAGACACTGTTGACTTCGCGCCAAACTACGATGGCCGAGAGCTGGAGCCAACGGTGTTACCTTCGGCAATTCCAAACTTGCTCGTGAATGGTGCATCTGGAATTGCAGTAGGCATGGCAACTAACATGCCACCGCATAATCTTCGCGAAGTTGTCGCAGCAGCCTCTCACCTGCTCGCGCATCCCAAAGCAACTTTGGATGAACTAATGAGTTTTGTTCCTGGTCCAGATTTACCAACCGGTGGCATTATTTACGGTCTTGATGGCATCCGCGAGGCATACCTTGTGGGCAAAGGTAGTTTCAAAATCCGCGCAAAAGTGGACATTGAACAAACTTCTCCACGACGCCAGGGAATCGTTGTGCGCGAACTTCCCTACCAAGTTGGTCCTGAACGAGTTATCGAACGAATTAAAGAATTAGTAACCAGCAAGAAATTGCAAGGAATTTCCGATGTTATCGATTTAACAGATTACGAATCTGGCCTGGAACTTGTTATTGAAATAAAGAATGGCTTTAATCCAGAAGCGGTACTAGAACAGCTCTACAAGTTGACCCCGCTTGAAGATTCCTTCCATATAAATAATGTGGCACTTGTTAATGGTCAGCCCGTAACTCTTGGCCTAAAGCCATTGCTACAAGTTTTTATTGATCATCGACTTGAGGTTGTGCGACGTCGTAGCGAATTCAGGCGGCTGCGCGCCTCCGACCGCTTGCACCTTGTTGACGGATTGCTTGTCGCAATCTTGGACATTGACGAAGTGATCGCAGTCATCCGCGGTAGTGATGATACTGCTGCGGCGCGCGAACGATTGATGAGTGTTTTTGATT
This sequence comes from Actinomycetes bacterium, assembly GCA_037619625.1. GTDB lineage: Bacteria > Actinomycetota > Actinomycetes > S36-B12 > UBA5976 > UBA5976. Next base: position 8,785 of record JASJMK010000020.1, on the reverse strand, counting down.
TAAGTGAAATTCAAACAAATTACATTTTGGAAATGCCACTTCGTCGCCTTACGAAGTTCTCTCGGTTAGAACTTGAGAAAGAACAAGATGAATTGCGAAACATCATTTCTGATTTAACGGACATTTTGGAAAACGATAAACGCCTACGTAAAGTGGTCGGACAAGAGCTCACGGATGTCGCTAATAAATACGGTGATGATAGGCGCTCGGTTTTGCTCGCTGATGGCGAAATTGTTTCAGCTGCTCTCCCGGTTTCACTTGAAGTATCTGATGATCCATGTTTTGTGTTGATGTCAGCAACAGGACTTCTTGCCCGCACCACTGATGACATGCCACTTGAGTTTGCGAAGAAACGAACTAGCCACGACACAATCAAATCCCTAGTCCGCACAACTGCACGCGGTGATGTTGGAATTGTGACCAGCTTTGGTCGCGTTATTCGCCAGTCAGTTGTTGGCCTGCCGGCACTTGCAACTGGCGCTGCGCTAGCTGTTGCTGGCGGCGGGGCGCTAAAGGAATTCATAACTCTTGCAAAGGGTGAACTGCCTCTTGCCTTAATGGCATTAGATAAACCAGAATCATCGTTGTTCTTAACAACCGCATTTGGCACAGTAAAGCGCGTGATAAACGACGTGCCTGGCTCAGCAGGTGACTGGAATATCATCCGTCTTGAAGAAGGTGACTCGTTAGTCGGCGCTATTCAATGTGAAGACGAAAGTGGCGAAGTCGTACTAATCACAAGCGATGCCCAACTACTTCATTTCGATGCCTCGTTAGTTCGAGCAACTGGTCGTCCAGCAGCAGGTGTTGTAGGCATCAGGCTTTATGAAGGTGCCGAAGTTATTTTTGGTTCCGTTGTTGACGCGCATGAGGAATGTTTAGTGGCCACAGTAGGCGGCGAAGCGGGCGCGCTTCCTGGTACTGCTGCACACACTATGAAGTTGACTTTGCTGACAGAGTTCCCGGGCAAGGGACGAGCCACAAGCGGAGTACGTTGCCACAAGTTCTTATCCGGTGAAGATGTCTTGGTAAGCGCAACTGCTGGAAATGGTCCGATCCATGCCTGCGGTTCAACGGGAGCTGCCGTGGAAGTACCTAATAGTTTTGGCAAGCGCGATAGCACTGGCACCAAGTTAACTAAACCAGTTGCTGCCGTTTGCGCAGCGCCATGAAATTTTTCGCACTAAGCAAAGCGAGTTTGCTAATTGCTCTTGCCTTGGTGTTTTCGCTGCTTGCCCAGCCCGCCCAAGCGGCAAGGTCTTCAGTTACCATGACCGCCATCCCAGCCTCAATAGTTACCGGGAAAACTGTGAAGGTTTCTGGAAAGACAACTGGCGGCCTAAAGGGCGCCAAAGTTAGAATCCAAATCAAAACTGGTAAGACTTGGAAAACGGTAAAATCCGTTAAATCCAAGAAAAAAAATGGTGCCTGGTCAGCATCATTCAAAGCACCTAAAGCAACTGCAAAAATGTCAGTCCGCGCTGTGTCTGGCTCAAAGATTTCTAAAGTTCAGGCCAGACGTGTTTTAGCTTTTGTTGCGGCACCTAAAGCGCTGCCAGTAGGTCCAGGCAATCGACTCCTGGGTCTTGACATATCGCGCTGGCAAAGCGGTAGCCAACCACTTGATTTCAATCGAATGGCAGCAGCTGGGGTTTCCTTTGCGTTCATAAAAGGCTCAGATGGCATGGCAAGTGAAGATGCCCTAGCCGTGCCGCATGTAACAAATTGGGCACCCAGCGCAAAAGCAGCAGGAATCTTGGTGGGTTACTATCACCGCGCCCGGTTACCTTCGACCAGCGACAACAGCACAATCATTGCCGATGCCCAAGCGCAAGCTGCCCAGGCAGCCGCTCGATTAGCTTCACTTGGCGGTTATGACGAGCGAACTCTGCCTTATGTTCTCGACATGGAAACGGTTGATGAAAGTATCTCCAAAGAATTGGTTACGCTTTGGACTTTCACTTGGTTAGATGCCATGCAGGCTGCCACCGGGCGAGTTCCAATTATGTATTCCTATCGAAATTTTTTGGCGTCTCGTTATCTAACCGATGCAGCAACTGTTGCTAAATTTCGTAATTATCATTTATGGCTCGCCCAACCAGGCAATCCAGCCGATCCTGGCGTTCAAGTTGGCCAAGGACTAAACGGCGCGCCATGTTATGTAACGCCCTGGAAGCAATCGGATTGCAGTTACGTGTGGACTATTTGGCAATACACAGCCTCTGGCGACCGGGAAACTTACGGCATCCCCTGGCAGCCCTCGTCCGGATATTGTCCCAGCGGCGTCACGCTTTGCTATGCCGGTAAAGGCACCGGTCGCAGCCATCTTGACCTAAATGTATTTAATGGCAGCGCAGCCGACTTAAGGGCTCTAGCAAATGGCTCGTGGGTTCGCACGCCTTCCGAATACCGCTAACTTCTTAGGTACTCACACTGGACACCAATCCACGACGATTCCGTCTGCGTAATTAGACTTAGTTAACCGTTCGGAAAGGAACGAAATGATCGCTACTTATTCATGTGCCAAGTGTGGAATGTCTGTAAATGCAACTTGCGCCAAATGCAACCAGCCCTTAGTCAATGACAATTTGACACTTGATGACGGCAATGTTGTTCAAATTTCAAGATGTCCAGAGTGTGATGGGAAAATCAAATCTCCTATGTGCTGTGGAACTGATATGAGCTGTAGCGTTTAAGTTTCGCGTTACAGCATTTCCGCTACCGCCCGTTAATAACCTACTTGGACTAGAATTACGTTTATGAGTGATGTTTTAGTAATTGGTGCTGGTCCGGCTGGGCTTTATGCCGCTTACTACGCCGGTTTTCGCGGATTTACCGTAACTGTTTTGGATGTTTTAACTGAGCCAGGTGGTCAAATTACGGCCATGTACCCAGAAAAAGAAATTTTCGATGTGGCTGGATTTCCAGCTGTTAAAGGTCGCGATTTAGTCGATGGCCTAATGCAACAAGCGGGCGCATTTAACCCAACTTTTATTCTTGGCGAGCGTGCCGAGGAGCTAGAAACCAGCGAAGCTGGACCAGTTCGAGTTGTAACTGACAAGGGCACCGTTATCGAAGCAAAGGTCGCAATCATTACTGGCGGCATCGGCTCATTCACACCACGCGAACTTCCTGCCGGCAATGAATACGTCGGCAAGGGTCTGGTTTATTTCGTACCTAAATTAGATGTACACGCTGGTAAAGATGTTGTGATCATAGGCGGCGGAGATTCGGCGTTTGACTGGGCTTACTCGCTGGCACCTATTGCAAAATCTGTGACCTTAGTTCATCGTCGCGACACTTTCCGCGCGCACGCAGCAACCGTTGATCAAGTTCGCGCTATGGGCGTGGAGTTGATTACAGACTCTGAAGTGAGCGCGGTCTCGGGAGAAAATTGGGTTGAGTCTGTGACTATTGCGAACAAAGAAGGTGAATCCCGTATTTTGCCTGCGCAAACTTTGGTAGCAGCCCTTGGTTTCATCGCAAACATTGGCCCGATTGCGAATTGGGGAATAAACCTCGAGAAGCGACGCATTCTCGTTGACACCACAATGAAAACCAATTTGCCGAGAGTTTATTCAGCAGGCGACATCACAACTTATGTTGGGAAGGTCCCGCTAATTTCCGTAGGTTTCGGTGAAGCAGGTTCTGCAGTAAATAATTCAGTGCCTTACATAGACGCAGCTCAGGGCGTCTTCCCAGGACATTCCAGCGGCGGAAGTGAGTAGAAAAGTGTCAAACCAACCCTTTCCAGCAAAAGAATTTGCCGATGTATTAGCGGCCAATGAAAAGTATGAGACAAAATTTGAGAGTCAGCATCTAACCGGCACTGCAGCCAAGGGTCTAGCGATCATCACTTGCATGGATTCACGCATCAGTCCCCTAGCCATAGTTGGAATGGCTCCAGGTGATGTGAAAATCTTGCGTAACGCCGGGGCGCGCGTAACCGATGACGTATTGCGAACTCTAGTTTTGGCTACCTTTTTACTCGGAGTTAATCGAGTTTTGGTGATGCCTCACACTGATTGCCGGATGGCAAGTGCGACAGAATCCGAAATCCACGATTTGATTCTCAAGGATTATGAAGTGGACACCCGCAGTGTTGAATTTCGAACCGTAACCGATCAGGCAGATGCTTTATTGACAGACGTTATGCGTATCCGAACTTACCCGCTCTTGGCAAATGGGGTCATGGTTGCTGGCGCAATCTTTGATGTAAATACCGGCAAGCTCAAAACTTTCGACTATTAGTAAGGAAGCTCATGCCTTTTATAACGGTCCAAATAATTGAAGGTCGCAGTGTTGAACAAAAGCATGCTTTGATAAAAGAGATTTCAGAAGCTGCGATACGAGTTCTCGGCGCTGACCCAGATAACGTACGAATCGTAATTAACGAAGTTACTGCTGATGACTGGGGTGTCGGCGGCGTACCTGTTGCAATTAGCCGAGCAAATCCAAAAAATTCTTAAACGTCGATCTTTGAACGATCCAATTTCGCGGCGCCCTCGATAATAAAGTCCTTGCGCGGAGCAACTTCACTTCCCATTAACAATTCAAAAACATTTTCTGCTGACTTGGCATCGCTAACCGTTATTCGGCGTAGCGTTCGTTTTGCCGGATCCATAGTGGTCTCGCGCAATTGCACAGCATCCATTTCGCCCAAGCCCTTGTACCGCTGAATTGGCTCTTTCCAGCGACGCCCAGACTTAGCTAAATCTTTTACAGTGGCAGACATTTCCGCATCACTGTAGGTATAAATAACTTCGCCAGGTTTCTTTGCAGCTCCGATAACTTCAATCCGGTGCAATGGTGGTACCGCCGCATAAACTCGGCCAGCTTCAAGTAACGGGGTTAAGTACCTTTGGAACAGAGTCAGCAAAAGTGTTCGGATGTGTGCGCCATCAACGTCGGCGTCCGCCAAGATAATGATCTTGTTGTAGCGAACTGCGTCCATTTCAAAAGATCTTCCGGAGCCAGCACCGATCACCTGCAGAATTGAGGCACATTCATTATTTTTGAGCATGTCCGCCAGCGAAGCCTTTTGCACATTGAGAATTTTTCCGCGAATTGGAAGCAGCGCCTGGAACTCACTATTTCGCGCTGATTTAGCTGTACCAAGTGCGCTATCACCTTCGACAATAAATAGTTCAGTGCGTTCATTGTCTTCGCTTCGACAGTCTTTCAATTTCGCTGGCAAAGTTGATGACTCAAGTGCAGTTTTTCGGCGCTGGGTATCACGATGGTGGCGCGCAGCTAAGCGAGCCCGCGAAGCATTCGCGATTTTTTCTAGCACCGTTCGCGCTGCTGGTTTTGCCCCACGCGGCGGATTAGTAAACCAATTTGAGAGTTCCGCACTCACAACTGCGCTTACAATTTTTGCGGCAGCCGGAGTACCCAAAATCTCTTTTGTTTGACCTTCAAATTGTGGCTCTGCCAGGCGCACCGTAACAATTGCAGTCATTCCCTCTTGCACGTCTTCTTTAGTTATGGAGTCCTCTCCAGCCTTTAGAAGTCGTTGCGCTTTAAGTTGTTCATTTACAGTTTTAACGATTGCTCGATCAAAGCCAGTGACATGCGTGCCACCTTTTGGTGTAGCAATAATATTTACATACGATTGCAATTGCGTGTCGTAGGTATTGTTCCAAAGCAATGCAATGTCCACACCAAGTTCGCGCTCGACATTCTGCGGCGTCATGTGCCCCTGGTCATCGAGTACCGGCACAGTTTCATGAAATTTACCGCTGCCCTTGAGTCGGATTACTGGAGATACGGACTCACCTTCTGAGAGGAACTCGCAGAATTCCGAAATTCCCCCAACATGCACGAATTCGGAAGTTTGCTCGGACTTTAGGCGCTTATCAGTAACCACAATTTTTAAGCCATTTACCAAATAAGAAGTCTGTCTCGCGCGGGCATGTATTTCTGCTAGATCAAAGGCTGCGTCCGGTGTAAAAATTTGCGCATCAGCCCAAAACTTTATTCGAGTTCCAGTTGCCGTCTTCTTCGCTGGTTTACCAGACTTCTTTAAACCACCTTGTTTAGTGAATTTGCCAGAGTCATCGCTACCAACAAAATTCCCAGGTGCGCCGCGACTAAAGGACATCGCATGTGTTGCCCCGCCACGATCTACTTCGACGTTTAGTCGACTGGAAAGCGCGTTAACTACTGAGGCGCCAACACCGTGCAAGCCACCAGAGGCCGTATAGGAACCGCCGCCAAACTTTCCACCAGCGTGCAACTTGGTCATAACGACCTCAACGCCAGTCAACTTGGTTTTGGGTTCAACATCCACTGGAATACCGCGACCATTGTCGTGTACTTCAGCGACTTGGTCCGAGTGCAGCGTCACTTCTATCAGCGAGCAGTGGCCGCCTAAAGCTTCGTCAACTGAGTTGTCGATTATCTCCCAGAGGCAGTGCATCAAGCCGCGAGAGTCCGTTGAACCGATGTACATTCCAGGCCGCTTACGAACAGCGTCTAGGCCCTCTAAGACCGATAGGTTTGCGGCGTTGTAATCACCAGATGAAACTGCGGTCTTTTTGGCTACCATAACCCTTTAACAATAGGCATTTTCAAGACAATTGCTGGGCTGCCACGCCGCCCAATACACGCATCCAAGTTCGATTGTGAATTTACCTTCGATACGCCAAGAGTGAAACTACATTTCACGGCGTGTTAAAACGCCAACTCTCTGAAACAATTACAGAATAGAGCAATCAAGAAAATGAAAATTAGTTAAGGGCTGGTGAAGCAATGACAACAACAATTTCTCGTACGCCACTTACCGTGTCTGATCGCTGTGACCGTTGTGGTGCGCAAGCCCTTGTTCGCGTGCATCTTGAAAGTGGGTCTGCCTTACAGTTTTGTAGCCCCCATTGTAAAGAACACGAAGTTCGCCTGCGTAGTGTCGCTACTGACGTGCAGGACGAACAGCATCAACTAAAGAACTCTTAACACTTCTAGCGATCCTTTAAGTTAAGGCGTAACTACTTCGCCTCGTTCGGGAACTGCCGCTGACTGTGGTGGGTTTTTCATCGGGACTGAAATGCCATCAAAGCCATACTTACCGCTGGTCTCCACAGGAAGCAATTCAACCCAAGTGCGTCCGGTTGGCATAACAAACGGATTGCCGTTGGTATCGCTTATTTCCATTTGGGAAACAACCGAGGACTTATTCCATTTGACCTCGACTGCCTTGCCATTTGAAAGCACCCAGCCTCTACCTGAGCCCGTGATCAAGGATCGGGGGACGTAGCCGCCTGTTGAGCCTTTGTAGCCTGCATCCATTTCCCGAATTTCAATGATTACTAAATTGTTAGTGCCAAACTGTGTTCCATCTTTATTGTTAAAGGGCTTACTTCCCTCATTTCGCATCCACAACTTATCGGTTGCGTTCCATTTCCAGTTGGGTCCAGTGAGTGTGCTAAACGCCAACTCAACGGTATTTACAGAAGTTCCAGCCGGTACAACATTTGCTGCAGCTGATGATGTGGGCGCGGGAGAATCTGCGGACATAGGTGCTGGCACAAAGAAACCAGAAGTTGGTGTGTCATATTCGGCAACGGCGGCCAACATTTGCTTGGTATCTAGAAATAAGTTATTTGGAGCTGAGATGCCAGGTTTGCGATTCATGCCTGGCGCTCCTTCACGCACCTGACTCATTGAGGTTGGCAACTCGAGGCCAAGATATTTCATGGTTTTTTTCGCACCGCCAGAAAATACGAATACATCAGCGATTGGCGCGGCGATTGATACGTCAACGTGGCGCACACTTCGCACTGGTCCAACTTCATCTGGAATGTCGGACTGAAAAACAGCGGCAAAGCGCGTTGCCCCACCTTCAACGAGTTCTTCAAAAATTAAGTCTGCGCGATCAAGCCCAGTTTGTGGGCGAACTATTGAATTGTTTTCGACCTTGACAACCACGATAGGTCTCAACTGCGCATCATCAGGACCCGCAAGGCCAGTTAGTGACCAAATTGCTGGAGTTTCAATTACTCCTGGCGTATCAGAAGTTGCTTCAGTCACAGGATCGCTGCCACATGCACTTAAAGCAAACATGGCCGCTAAGCCAAAAATAAAAATACGCGGAACAGATTTCATTTTCACCACCAGGAGAAGCTTTTAGGGTAATTAAAGGGTCACTTAATCTTGGCAAGTGCCCGCGAATTTTGGCGGATCAACACGCAAGATGTTTGCCTAAATGCTCACAATTGTGCGTATTTCCTGCTTAATCTAAGTAGTCGCGCAAAACCTGAGACCGCGAAGGGTGTCGCAGCTTCGACATAGTTTTTGATTCAATTTGTCGAATCCGCTCACGTGTAACGCCATAAACTTTTCCGATTTCATCAAGTGTCTTGGGTTGGCCGTCAGTGAGACCAAATCGCATTTTGACAACCCCAGATTCGCGATCTGACAGGGTGTCCAAAACTGAATCGAGTTGTTCTTGCAGCAAAGTGAACGAGACTGCGTCGGCTGGAACGATAGCTTCGGAATCCTCGATTAAGTCGCCGAACTCGCTATCGCCTTCTTCGCCAAGCGGGGTGTGTAGCGAAATTGGTTCGCGACCATACTTTTGAACTTCAACGACTTTTTCTGGAGTCATATCAAGCTCGCGGGCTAATTCTTCAGGTGTTGGTTCGCGTCCAAGATCTTGCAACATCTGGCGCTGCACTCGAGCGAGTTTATTGATGACTTCAACCATGTGAACTGGGATACGAATTGTTCGAGCTTGATCTGCCATAGCTCGGGTAATTGCCTGGCGAATCCACCAGGTTGCGTATGT
>JASJMK010000019.1:0-15922 GCA_037619625.1 Actinomycetes bacterium | reverse complement strand
TAGCCGATGCCAAGGCACGGGAAGAGAAGTTGGCACTTTATTCAAATCCTGCCGATGAAGAATCTCATTACTTTAGCGACTTCGCTGCTCCAATTGATTTAGCTTCAGATTCAGTATCTGAAGTAAGGGATCCAATTGTTGAAGTTCGACCTTATAACTTTCCAACCGAAATAGTTGGTGACCCAGATTTAGTTGTTTCGCCTACGGAAGCACTAGAGGAAGCCCGTCGTCGAATTGCCCAAATGCGGGCTAACTTACAAACAAACATCAGTCGGGTATCGCAAAGTTTTGATCACCCAATTTTTAATGAACCAGTTGACGAGACTGCGATTCCAGAAGAACCGATTGCGCCGACAACGGAAAATAAAACTGACGCGCAATCTTTTGAATCATTATTTGAGACTGAACCAACTTTGGAACGCGAGTCGCAACGGGAACCTGAGTCAGTTCAAACTCAAGTTCGCGAAGAGCCTCGGGTTTATACCCAGTCAACTCAGCAGGCAACTCCAACTGTCATCATTGATGAAGCAGCTGATCAGACTCATTCACTGGAACTTGTAATTATGCGCGATGAAATAAAAGATCTCCGCGATCGACTAGATTCATCTCAAAAATTAATCGAAAATTTAATGGTTCGGTTGGCAGATCTTGCTGAGTTAGCTCTTAAACGAAGAGATTAACGATCTGCGTCACCTGATATAAACGGCATGCTGGTAACAATTGCTTCAAAATTACTGCGCTTAGAATTCTGCAAAACTGTTGATAGTGCCAAAACTGTGTGCAAACTAGCAGGGCGTAACTTCAGGCGGTACGGCAATTTGTCATTTCTTGAAACTAAAAACCAAGACGCAATACCAAGTGGAGTCTCAATACTGTGCTCATAAGTGCCTTCAGGCACACGCACGACTTTTGGAAGCAAGACATTAACCTCGTCGTCCAGTCGCAGCTCGCATGGTTGGATCATTTCCGAAATCATGGCAAGTGACACAGTGACTTCATCGACTAGTTGCAGGATTCGGCTTCGCACATCACCGCCAGCTTGAAGCACAACTGCAAAACTTTCGAGTTCGTGATACTTAACGCCACTGGCACTCTCGCGAGCGTCAATGGCATACCCACTTGCGCGGGCCACAGGACCGCTAATTGCTTGCTCGATTGCCTCAGATTTAGTCAGCAATCCGATGTCTGCAAAAGGAGTCAGTATCGAATCCCAATTCGTTTCGAGAATTATCTGCGCGGTATCAAAACACAACTGAGTAACTTCGTTGAGCCAACTCGACTGTGGTGCATGTGTAAGGCCCCCAATTCGCGTGAGCATGGGATGCATTCGACTTCCGGTGTAAAGCTGATAATGGTTTACCCACAGCTCGCGAGAAGCACGGATGTGATTAGTCAGTTCATCATCTGCCCAAGTGAAACCAGCTAAAAATGCTAAATGAGAAGTCACACGATTAAATTCCAGCAAGAAGGTGCGAAGCCATTGGGCAGCCTCAGGAACCTCAATTCCGAGAGCAGTTTCAACTAATTGCGCAACACCAACTTCACCAGAAAATGCACTCAGCCACTCATGTCGATTTGCCAGCCCAATAACTTGGCGGTAATCGCGAGATTCAAATAATTTTTCAGCACCACGATGCATCGAACCTAGAAGCGGGGCTGCAGTGACAATTGTGTCTCCTGCAATTTGGCAATCGATTCGCAACATTCCGTGAGTTGCTGGCGCAAAAATCGGTAAGTCAGCAGATTCATCACTTCGCGCAATGTCTAATGGCGATAATCCAATAACACTGCGCCTAGCCACGGAACTTATCGTGCCATACGCCGATAGCTAATGCCATCCTTTAGACATTCATCCAATTTCTACTAGGCTAAAGAAGTGGTCAACACAGTGGCCGAGAGCGATGAGCCTTGGACCGAAAAACCTCCACGCCTAGACGTTGGCGTTGTTGGAACCGGGAGAGCCGGTTCAGTGATAGGTGCTGCCCTAAAACGCGCGGGACATCAGATTAAAGCATGTACTGCGGTAACGGATTTATCTAAACTACGGGCAGAAGCATTGCTGCCAGGTGTTGCAATCTTGAGTATTGAAGAAACAGTTGCAGATCGTGACCTTATTTTGCTATCTATCCCTGATGATGTTTTAGCCGAAGTAGTTTCTGGACTTGCCGCTACTAATGCGGTTAGCCCTGGCACTTTCGTTTTGCATCTCTCGGGTCGATATGGCATCGATATTTTGCGGCCGCTCACCGAACAGGGTTGCCTGCCACTTGCACTTCATCCCGTGATGACTTTCACCGGAACTAGCATCGATTTAAATCGCTTATCTGCTTGTCCATTTGGAGTCACAACCCACCAGACTCTGCGTCCGGTCGCCGAAACTCTTGTTATGGAAATGGGTGGTGAGCCGGTTTGGGTGCCAGAAGCAAGCAGGAGTCTGTATCACGCAGCACTTACTTTCGGCGCGAATAACTTAATGACACTGGTAAACCAAACTTCAGAACTACTCGAATCAGCAGGTATTTCAAATCCAGAATCGCTGGTCGCGCCGTTACTGAGTGCTTCATTAGATAACGCATTAAGAAATGGCGACAGCGCCCTCACTGGACCGATAGCGCGCGGTGACGCTCAAACTGTTCGCGAACATTTACGGGTGTTGGCAAATTTTGATCCAGCCGTTACCCAGGCCTACCGCAGTTTGGCCCGACTAACTGCAGTTCGCGCATTGGCCTCTGGCGTATTGCAGCCGCAAAACGCGGAGAGTTTATTGGCACTGCTGGCGGAGCAATCATGACTTTGCCTACGGTCCTAAATACTGTGACCGAGCTCAACGATTGGTGCACAGAATCAGAGGCACCCATTGCAGCCGTATTTACGATGGGCGCACTGCACGCTGGCCATGCCGAGTTAGTAACTTATGCAAAGTCCCATACTCCAAGTGGCACCAGAGTAGTCGCCACTATTTTTGTGAACCCAACGCAATTTAATAGCTCAATTGATTTAGCGCAGTACCCAAGTGCTTTAGAGGATGACTTGGAAATTCTTGCAGGTGTTGGGGTTGATGCTGTATTTGTTCCAAGTGTTTCAGAAATGTATCCCAACGGATTGGTGATTGATTCACCAATTGAGCCAGGACTTGCTGGTGAAATCTTGGAAGGTAAAAGCCGCCCTGGACATTTCTCGGGCATGCTCACAGTGGTCCGCAGGTTATTAGAAATCACACACGCAGACTATTCATTTTTTGGCGAAAAAGATTTTCAGCAACTTACATTAGTTAAAGAAATGGTCAAGCAGTTGACGTTACCGATTGAAATAATTGGGGTACCAACTGTCCGTAATGAATTTGGTTTAGCACTATCAAGTCGCAATAGTAGATTGTCGCCGTTAGCGCTTCAAAAAGCGTTTGATATTCTGCATGCAATGACGTTGGTAGCTGATGCATTTAGCAATGGTGCAGAAAAGGCTGAAGCACTGGCCTTAGGCAGAAAATATTTGTCGGATAATGATTTTATTGATCTTGATTACTTAGAAATATGCGCTGAAAATTTACTCGATCAACCAAATACAACAAATGCTCGAGTATTTATCGCAGTAACTATTGCTGGGGTGCGCCTGATCGATAATTTGAAAATAGCAAAGTAGGAGAATCATGTTGTTAGCAATTGATGTCGGTAACACCAATACCGTTCTTGGGCTATTTGATGGTGAGACGTTAATTTCGTCTTGGCGCATGAAAACGGACGCCAGAGAAACTGCCGATGAATTAGCGCTTAAGTTCAAGGCGATTTTAAGTGAGTCTCCACAGGTAACTGGAATTTCGCTTTGCTCCACAGTTCCCGCGGTACTTCGTGAGATGCGAACCATGCTTGGTAATTACTATCAAGATGCATTGCAGGTAATTGTCGAACCTGGAATTAAAACTGGTGTGCCGGTACTGACTGACAATCCAAAGGAAGTAGGCGCAGATCGAATTGTTAACTCACTTGCTGCGTTTACCCTTTACGGCGGCCCAGCAATCGTGGTCGATTTTGGTACCTCGACTAATCTCGATGTGATTTCGGCTAAAGGCGAGTTCTTGGGTGGCGCCCTCGCGCCCGGAATTGAGATTTCCATTGATGCACTAGCTTCCAGGGCAGCCCAATTGCGCAAGGTGGAGTTAGTGGCGCCACGTAATGTAATCGGAAAAAATACCGTTGAAGCACTGCAATCTGGCGCAATTTATGGCTTTGCGGGCCAAGTTGATGGCTTAGTAGATCGAATCATTGATGAACTTGGCACGCCAGTGAAAGCAGTGATCGCAACTGGCGGGTTGGCAGGCATAGTTGTCCCGGAATCTGAAACTATTACGGCGCACGAGCCCGATTTAACATTAATTGGCTTGCGACTGATGTACGAGCGCAACTCCTAGTACCGATAATCTTGAGCAGTGGCCAACGATCAAAACTCCGCTGAGTTAGAAGTAGAGGACCTGCCCGAACAGATGCGGGTTCGCCTTGAGAAGCGCGCGGCCATATTAAATAGCGGCGCGCAGGCTTACCCAGTTCGAGTTCCAGTTACCACGACAATTCCAGCAGTTCGGGATAAGTATTCTCATTTGATTGCGGAGCAAGAGAGTGGCGAAACTGTAGGAATTGCTGGCCGCGTAATGTTTTTGCGCAATACTGGCAAACTATGTTTCGCACAGCTCCAGGCTGGAACCGGGGAAACTATCCAGGCCATGCTTTCCTTTGATCGAATCGGCGAATCACAATTAGATTCCTGGAAGTCATTAGTTGACATCGGCGACTTGATAGCTGTGGTTGGCGAAGTTATCAGTAGCAAACGTGGCGAACTTTCCGTTATGGCTGATAGCTGGCACATGGCCTCAAAGGCACTGCGGCCACTTCCTAATCCCCACACGCCACTGAGTGAAGAAACTCGAGTGCGTCAACGCTATGCAGATTTAATTATGCGCGACACTGCTCGAACCGTGGCACGATTACGCCCAGCCACAATGACAAGTTTGCGTGCAAGTTTTGCCAAGCGCGATTACCTCGAAGTTGAAACTCCCATGTTGCAAACCATGCATGGTGGGGCAGCAGCTCGACCATTTGTAACTTCATCGAATGCATTTGATATGCAATTATTTTTGCGAATTGCACCAGAGCTATTTTTGAAACGCTGTGTAGTGGGTGGAATTGAACGTGTTTTTGAAATCAATCGCAACTTCCGAAATGAGGGCGCGGATTCGAGTCATTCACCAGAATTTGCGATGCTCGAGTTTTACCAGGCTTATGCTGACTACCACGACATGGCAACAACAACTCGGGAGTTGATTCAAGAAGCTGCGTTGGCAGTGCATGGCACCCTGAATTATGAATTAGTTGAAGGTGGCACTCGCGACTTATCGGGCGAGTGGGACCAAATTTCGGTTTACCCTGCAGTGAGCAAAGCTATTGGGCAAGAAATCTCACCTGAGACGCCAATCGAAACCTTGCGCAAGTTGTGCGCAACTGCTGGCATTACCCACGATCCAAAAGCGATTCACGGCAAACTAGTGGAAGAACTACTTGAGCATTACGTAGTTGAACATTTAATCCGACCAACATTTGTTATGGATTATCCAGTTGATACCTCGCCACTGGTCCGAGAAAACCGCACTACAAAGGGCACAGCTGAAAAGTGGGATCTCTATATAGATGGTTACGAAGCAGGCACTGGGTATTCCGAACTTGTTGATCCCGTAATCCAACGTGAGCGCTTAATCGAACAGTCTTCGTTAAAAGCCGGCGGCGACGCTGAGGCAATGCAACTCGATGAAGATTTTTTGCGCGCTTTGGAATACGCAATGCCGCCAAGTGGTGGAGTCGGCATGGGAATAGACCGATTACTCATGACCCTGACTGGCCTGAACATTCGGGAAACTATTTTATTTCCACTTGTTAAGCCGGAATAGCAATGACAATCACAGTGCGCCCAGCGCGCACTCATGACGTAATTGCAATTCGCGACTTAGTTGAAAACTACGCCGGTGATGGTCCGCGCTTATTGCGGAAAAATACCGTAACGCTTTATGAAGATGTGCAGGAGTTTTTTATAGCAGAACTTGATGGCGTCATTGTTGGCTGTGGTGCTCTGCATGTTTTTTGGCACGACCTTGGAGAAGTTCGCACGTTAGCAGTCTCGCCAAACTGTAAAGGCCAAGGCGTGGGTTCAAAAATAATGGAAGCATTAGCGGAGCGTGCAAAAGCGCTTGGACTAACGCGGTTATTTTGCTTAACTTTTGAAATCGATTTTTTCACTGGTCACGGTTTCCAACCCATCAAGGAATCACCCGTTGATGCCTCAACTTATGCGCAGTTGTTATTGTCTGGCGATCAAGGTGTGGCTGAATTTTTGGACCTAGAACATGTGAAGCCAAATACGCTTGGCAACACCAGAATGCTAAAAATCCTTTAAATTGATGACTGTTCGCTAATGGCAGATTGCACCTAGAGGCAAAAATCCATTGATTCAGGGACTGTAACTTGCAAACACTTTGCTATTTAGAATTTCGCAGATGCGCGCGCAAGCATTGGCTCTAGCATTGAGTCAAGACCAAAAAGTAAGAGGAGATGCACATGTTCGAGAGATTTACTGACCGAGCTCGCCGAGTAGTAGTACTTGCCCAAGAAGAGGCACGCATGCTCAATCACAACTACATCGGTACCGAACACATCCTTCTTGGCTTAATTCACGAAGGCGAGGGCGTAGCAGCCAAAGCTCTGGAAAGCATGGACATCTCACTTGAGGCAGTGCGCGCTCAAGTTGAAGAAATTATTGGCCAAGGTCAGCAAGCTCCATCCGGTCACATCCCATTCACACCACGTGCTAAAAAAGTTTTGGAACTTTCACTTCGCGAGGCATTGCAACTTGGACACAACTACATCGGCACTGAACATATTTTGCTTGGCCTAATTCGTGAAGGCGAAGGTGTGGCCGCACAGGTGCTAGTAAAACTTGGTGCAGATTTAAATCGAGTTCGTCAACAAGTAATTCAGTTGCTTTCGGGTTACCAAGGTAAGGAACCACAGCAACAGGGTGCAGGTCCGGCTGAAGGCACACCGTCAACATCATTGGTCTTGGATCAATTTGGAAGAAACTTGACGCAGGCTGCACGTGATGGACAACTCGATCCAGTCGTTGGCCGCGAAAAAGAAATTGAACGCGTTATGCAGGTACTTTCGCGCCGCACAAAAAACAACCCAGTTCTTATTGGAGAACCAGGTGTCGGCAAGACAGCAGTCGTTGAAGGCTTGGCACAAAAAGTAGTCAAAGGTGAAATTCCAGAGACGCTTAAAGATAAGCAGATCTATTCCCTTGACCTAGGTGCGCTAGTTGCGGGCTCACGGTACCGTGGCGATTTCGAAGAGCGGTTAAAGAAAGTTTTGAAAGAAATCAAGACTCGTGGCGACATCATTATTTTCATTGATGAAATTCACACCTTAGTTGGTGCCGGCGCAGCTGAAGGCGCAATTGATGCAGCTAGCATCTTGAAGCCAATGTTGGCACGCGGCGAGTTACAAACAGTTGGTGCAACAACGCTTGACGAGTATCGCAAGTACATCGAAAAAGATGCTGCGCTAGAGCGTCGTTTCCAGCCAATTCAAGTCAACGAACCGTCGATTGCACAGACAATTGAAATCTTGAAGGGTCTGCGGGACCGCTATGAAAATCATCACCGGGTAACTATCACTGACGCTGCCATCGTTGGCGCAGCAACTATGGCTGATCGTTACATAAGTGACCGCTTCCTGCCAGATAAGGCAATCGACTTAATTGACGAAGCTGGTGCGCGACTGCGAATCCGTCGAATGACTGCGCCACCAGATTTGCGCGAATTTGATGACAAAATCGCTGCGGTTCGCCTAGAAAAAGAGTCAGCCATTGATGGTCAAGATTTTGAGCGGGCTGCCTCGTTGCGCGATGACGAAAAGAACTTGATTGCTGCTCGTGCAGTTCGGGAAAAGGAATGGAAAGACGGCGACATGGACGTTGTCGCCACAGTCGATGAGGAGTTGATCGCTGAGGTACTTGCAGCATCAACCGGCATTCCAGTTTTCAAGCTAACCGAGGAAGAGTCACAACGACTACTTCACATGGAAGGCGATCTCCACAAGCGAGTTATTGGTCAAGAACAGGCCATAAAAGCGCTATCGCAAGCAATTCGTCGTACCCGCGCAGGATTAAAAGATCCTAAGCGTCCGGGTGGTTCGTTCATTTTTGCCGGCCCCTCGGGTGTTGGCAAGACGGAACTTTCCAAGACCCTTGCTGAGTTCTTATTTGGTGATGAAGATTCACTAATTCAACTCGACATGTCCGAGTACTCTGAGCGCCATACGGTTTCGCGACTATTTGGTTCACCACCAGGATTTGTTGGTTACGAAGAAGGTGGCCAGTTAACAGAAAAAGTTCGTCGCAAGCCGTTTAGTGTTGTGCTCTTTGACGAAGTGGAAAAGGCGCATCCAGATATCTTCAACTCGCTATTGCAGATCCTTGAAGATGGCCGCTTAACCGATGCGCAAGGCCGAGTCGTGGATTTCAAGAACACCGTAATCATCATGACCACAAACCTTGGAACTCGCGATATTGCAAAGGGTATCAGCCTTGGCTTTGCTGATGGCAATGACACGACTTCGTCATACGAGCGGATGAAAACTAAGGTTAATGATGAATTAAAGACGCACTTCCGTCCAGAGTTCCTAAACCGCATCGATGACATTATTGTCTTCCACCAGTTAAGTGAAGATGAGATTGTTGAGATTGTTGACTTAATGATCGACAAGCTGGACCTTCGACTCAAAGACAAGGACATGGCAATCGAGCTCACGCCGGCAGCGAAAGCACTGCTTGCAAAGCGCGGTTACGATCCAGTTTTGGGTGCGCGACCATTACGCCGCACAATCCAACGCGAGATTGAAGATCCGATGAGCGAGAAGATGCTCTTTGGTGATCTCAAGCCGGGTGAAATTGTCATAGTTGATGTTGAGGGCGAGGGTGATGATGCCAAATTCAACATGCGTGGCGAATTCAAGGGCGAGCTTTCTGACATCAAGATTGAGACTGTTGGCACCGCCGGAGTTTCAGACTAACTAATTTCGCGATGTCACTTAAGAGTTTCGACTTTGGAGTAATCGGCGCTGGCATAGTTGGCTTGGCGATGGCTAATCGGATACGTGAAATTCATCCGGAGGCCACGATTGTGGTCTTTGATAAAGAAGATTCAATTGGCCTGCATGCCAGCGGGCGAAATAGTGGTGTTCTGCACGCTGGCTTTTATTACTCTCCCGACACTCTAAAGGCTCAACTTACGCGTGATGGCAATCAAATGCTGCGAGATTTCTGCGCGCAGGAAGGCATAGCCGTTAAAGCAACTGGAAAAGTAGTTGTCACGCAAAATGAATCCCAAATTTCTGCCTTACAGGAGTTGCATCAACGTGGAAATGCAAATGGTGTTTTCACTGAATTGATTTCTGCGGAGCAACTTGCAGACTTCGAGCCGTTGGCGCGGACAACTCAAGTCGCGCTGTGGTCGCCGAATACTGCAGTAGCAAACCCCCTTGCAGTTACGAAAGCACTTGCCACCAAAGTGGAACGGGAAGGTACGCTTCTCAAGCTTGGTCAGAAAGTAACGAAGGTAATGGACCGACAGATAATTACTGATTCGGGGGATTACGCAATTGGACACGTAATTAATACCGCGGGTTTGTATGCTGACAAAGTTGCTAAGCAATTTGGATTTTGTGACGATTATGTAATGCTGCCGTTTAAGGGACTGTACTGGTACGGAAATTGGGCACCAGGAAAACTGCAGCGCCATGTCTATCCAGTTCCAGATGTGCGAAACCCATTTCTTGGCGTGCACTTAACCGTAACGGTTGATGGCAGAGCAAAAATTGGGCCAACTGCAATTCCAGTTTTTTCGCGGGAAAGTTATTCTGGATTTGGCGGCCTCAGTGTTAGAGAAATATTAAACATCATTGGAATTTACCCCAAGTTTCTAACAAGTAAGCATCATGATGTGCCGGGATTAATTAAGTCTGAGTTACCAAAGTATTTGCGACACAATCTTGCCAAACAAGCAAGAGCCTTAGTACCTAGTATTCGCTCCCAAGATTTTAGGGAACGAGGTAACCCAGGAATCAGAGCGCAACTTTTAGATGTAAAAAATAAGAAGCTGGAAATGGACTTCGTTGTTCGCGGTGATGAAAACTCTACGCACCTGCTAAATGCAGTATCACCTGCTTGGACTAGCGCATTGGCGATGGCAGAGCACGTCTGTAAAAAATTCAATTAGAATTTTAGTAACTAAACGATAGGTAAATACATGGCACAGACGGTAGATCTAATTTGGCTAGTAGCTGGATATATATCTTTAGGTATAAAAGCGTGGGCACTTGCAGATATTTTTAAGGCACCGGCAGAGGCTTTCCCATTTTTAAATCGACAAACTAAAAATATTTGGATTGCGATTTCTTTAGGCAGCGTTTTAGGACACATACTTTTTGGCGCTTGGGGATTTACGGGCGTGATCGGATTGATCGCATGTTCAGTGCACCTTGCAGACACTCGACCAAAGATCAATGAAATGACAGGCCGTAGGTAACCGCTTTAGTTCTAACTAAGTTCCAAAACCTAGTTAACGTTTTCCTTGATTTGCGACGGCCGCCGCCGCATTAGCAGCTGCTTGCGGATCTAAGTACTTTCCACCGAAGATAATTGGCTTGAGTTCAACATCTAGTTCGTAAACTAATGGGATTCCAGTTGGAATGTTCAATTCGGCGATTTCAGAATCACTAATTCCATCAAGATGTTTAACTAAGGCTCGCAGCGAATTACCGTGTGCAACAACCAGCACCGTCTTTCCCGCTTTCAAATCAGAGACAATGTCTGATTTCCAGTACGGAAGCATCCGATCTACAACATCGGATAGACACTCGGTACTAGGTAATGCTGAGCCAAGTTCGGAATAACGTGGGTCATTTGTTTGGGCAAATTCGTTAGCTGGATCAATTGCTGGTGGTGGAGTGTCAAAAGACCTACGCCATAACTTAAATTGTGCTTCGCCATATTCAGCTAAAGTTTGGGCTTTGTCTTTTCCTTGGAGCGCACCGTAATGTCGTTCATTTAATCGCCAACTTCGGCGCACCGGAATCCAGTGTCGATCCGCCGCATCAAGGGATATATTTGCAGTACTTATAGCTCTCCGTAATAGGGAAGTATGTGCAACATCGGGCAACAAGGAGTGCTCGATAAGTAATTCTCCAGCGCGATGAGCTTCCGCCAAACCTTTTGCACTCAAATCAACGTCAACCCAGCCAGTAAAGAGATTTTTTTCATTCCACTGGCTCTCGCCGTGCCGAAGCAGAATTAAAGTGTGATTTCCCATGAATCAATTCTCCTCTGGGTGTGTGAATAAATGCGCAAAGGCCTTCAAGTTAGCTAAATCCATACCTTTACTAGTGCGCCAAGACCATTCCCGTTCGATTGCAGACCTAAATCCAAGTTCCAGGAGAACGTTGAAGGAGTTGTCGCTGGTCTGCAACATCACCCCAAGAAGTTGATCTATTTGAGTCAGATCTAAAGTTCCCATAGGCAAGACGCCTGATAAGTAGATATCACCAAGATGATCGAGACAGTAATTAATTACCAGTAGCTTTCGATTCTGCTCCAAGATCCAGCGATATACGACTTCGTGGTTTTCATCTGGATTTCTCGCCACAAAACTTTCAATCTTAAAAACCGTGTCGCCAAATGTCATAGCGACATTAACAAATTGCTTATTAGTTCCTGGCAACGAGACCACTACTGTTTTTTCGCCAGCTAATTCAAAATTAAGATCTTGCTCGGTTAGGTACTGAGTTACTTGCGCAAGTGAAAGTATCAAGTGCCAATCCTTGCCTGAGAGGATGCAACTGCCTCGTTGTAAACGGCAATGAGTTTCTCTGTGGTGTCTTCCCAGCCAAAATGACTTGCGTGATCAATTGCTCCAGTAGCTAACCTTGATTGCAAATTATCGTCACTTGTAACCCGAAGAATTTCTCGGGCCCAAACCCTTTCATCATGCCCATCGATTAACACGCCACTGATTCCATCGCGAACTGCAGTTGGTAAACCACCAACGCGGGCAGCTATTACTGGAGTGCCACAAGCTTGTGCCTCGATCGCAACCAACCCAAATGATTCGCTATAGGAAGGAACGGCGCATAGTGTCGCAGCTTGAAACCACTTGACTAAGTCAGCACGACTCGTCGGTGGCACAAATTTTACGATGTCAGCTATACCTAAGCTTGTTGCTAATTCAACGAGTGAATCTGGATGATCTAAACCACTGCCTGATGGCCCACCACAGATCGCGACAAGTAGTCGGCTACGCAACTGCGGGGAATGCTTCAACATTTCCGCAGCGGCTTTGATTAAAATATCAGGAGCTTTAAGTGGCTGGATCCTGCCAACAAAAAGCAAAACAATTGCATCTTTGGCAACTCCCAACTCTTTGCGCGCCGCAGCTTGATCGCCAGGAATAAATTTTGCTAGATCCACACCGGGGTGCACAACGCGAACGCGCTTAGGATCGGCGTGATAGAGCTCGATAAGTTCCTTGGCTTCGGCATGGGTGTTTGCAACTAATCGATCAGCCGCATTAACCACCTGCTCTTCGCCAATCTCGCGAATCGCTGGCTCAGGTGAATCACCTTTTGCCAAAGTTAAATTCTTTACTCTGGCCATAGTGTGCATGGTGTGAACTAGTGGCACACCCCAGCGCTCTTGGGCAATCCAACCAACCTGCCCGGAGAGCCAATAATGACTATGAATCAAATCGTAGAAGCCTTCATTTTTTGCAGCTTCAGCGCGTAGCACGCCAGCAGTTACTGCACAAAGTTGCGCAGGTAGATCCTCTTTGCGCAATCCTTCAAACGGCCCAGCAGGAATGTGTCGAACTAAAACTCCGTCCGCAAGCTGCATTGTTTCTGGCTCAGTTAATGAGGTAGCGCGAGTAAAAATTTCTACTTCGATTCCGCGGGCTGCAATACGTTTTGCAGTCTCAGCAACGTAAACATTCATACCTCCAGAATCGCCAGTTCCAGGTTGGTGAAGTGGCGAGGTATGTACGGACAAAATTGCGATTCGGCGTATTTCAGCAGACTGCGAAGTAGAAAGATTAGTTACCATGTGAATCTTTATCTAATTTAGCAAAAAGCGCCAAACTTTGATACTTGAGGAATAAATTCCTATTTAGCGTAAGGTTCGCCGGTCACGATTTGGATTACTCTGCGGGCAACAGATACGGCATGATCGCCAAAACGCTCGTAGAACCGCGAAAGCAAAGTAACGTCGATTGCCGATTCGACCCCGTGGGCCCAGTCAGGCGAAAGTACGACACTAAATAACTCGCGATGCAAATCGTCGAGAATGTCATCGTATTTTTTCATTTCATCTGCCAAGCCGGTGTTGCGAGTCGCAATCACCTCACCTGCTTGCTCAACAATTTTGCTTGCTGCCTGACCCATTTTTTCAAAGGTGTCGCTAAGTTCCGCAGGAATCGAAGGGTTTGGGTAACGTAGCCGAACTTGCTTTGCAATATGAACTGCAAGGTCACCCATGCGCTCAAATGACCCGGACATTCGAATAGCACCCATAACAAGACGCAGATCAGTCGCCATTGGAGCCTGCAGGGCAGCTATCAGCATAGAAATTTCTTCTACGTCCGCATTCAACTTATTTATTTCGGTGTCACCAGCAATGACAAGTTCAGCAATCGCCAAATCATCAGCCAATAACGCATCAGTGGCCCCACGGATCGCAGTGCCAACGAGGTCAGCCATGGCTACCAAGGCAATGTCAATTTGTGCTAGTTGAGTTTCATAAGCTTCACGCATGTTCGTAATTGTAACGGGGCAAAGCCAATTTCAGCACTAATTAACGCCCGAAAATAGCGCATTTGGTGAAACATCAGAAGACATTGGGGTGAACAATTGGTGAAAATGATCATCACGGTATTAAGAGCGGCGAAAAAGATTCTATTCTGGGAGAGTGAGAATAGCGTCGCGTCAAAAGCATGAAGCGGTAATTACCTCCGCAGCTTCTCATCAAGCCCAACGCGTTGCTGCACTCAGTGAGATTCTTGATGTCCTGCCAGATGCGGCAGCAATTGTCGATGAATATGATCACGTGCTTGCCGCCAGTGGAAATTGTGTTGCTATGGGATTAGTCGCGAACGATCGAATTGGTCCAGTAGAGCTGAAAGCCCTCAATCGCGAAGTTCATAGACTTGGTAAAACCCAAACTCGGGATGTAGTTATTACGCGAAATGGTTCTCGTTTTGGTGAGTGGGAAGCAAGACTTCAAGTATCGCCAATTGATGAACACTTAAGCCTTGTAATCGCACAAGACTTAAGTGAAGAACGTCGCCTAAATGACGTGCGCCGAGATTTTGTGGCAAATGTCTCCCATGAATTGAAGACGCCAGTTGGCGCACTTTCGTTACTTGCGGAAGCAGTTCAAGCTGCAGATGCAGACATTGAACAAGTGCGGCACTTTACGTCGCGCATGCAAATCGAAGTGAAACGCTTAACTGCAATGATTTCTGATTTGGTTGCTTTGTCACAGGTCCAAGGTGATGCGCCACTTAGAAATTCAGTACCCGTGGAAGTTGCATCCATAATTCATGAAGCTGTGGATGCTACGAAAATTTCAGCGGAACAAAAGGGTATTCAAGTTGTAGTTGCAGACGAAATTAATGTCGGGCAAATTTTCGGTGACGAAGACCAATTAAATGTAGCCCTTAATAACTTACTTTCAAATGCGATTAAGTATTCGCCTAGTAACACTAGAGTCGGCGTGGGTGCGCGAAAAAATGATGACATGATCGAAATTTCAGTAACCGATCAAGGGCCAGGAATTCCGGAAACTGATTTAAATCGGATCTTTGAAAGGTTTTATCGAGTTGATCCAGCGCGCTCTCGAGATACCGGAGGCACTGGCTTGGGCTTAGCAATTGTCAAGCATGTCTGCGCCAACCACGGTGGCGATTGTGTCGTTTGGTCGCAAATGGGACAAGGTTCAACATTCACTTTACGTTTCCCCGTGTACTTAAATGGTGCCGGCATTCCAACGGAGGTAACAGATAAATGACACGTATTTTAGTAATCGAGGATGAAGAATCATTTCGTGATGCTATGAAATTCATGCTTTCACGTGAGGGGTTCGATGTGATCCTGGCTCCTAACGGCGCTGAAGGCATTAAGTTATTTGACTCAAGTAATCCAGACTTAGTGCTTCTTGATTTGATGTTGCCAGAAGTCTCTGGCACAGAAGTTTGTAAGTACATTCGTTCCAAGTCGAAAACACCAGTGATAATGCTGACTGCAAAAGATACCGAAATAGATAAAGTAGTCGGCCTTGAGCTAGGTGCGGATGACTACGTAACTAAACCATTTTCTACTAGAGAATTATTGGCCCGTATCAAAGCGGTACTTCGCCGGGGTGGCGACATTGAAGTTGACTTTGTTGGCGCAGTAGAGGCAGGACCCGTTCGGATGGATGTCGAGCGCCATGTCCTGTCCGTAAATGGTGAAGCGGTTGCAATGCCATTAAAAGAATTTGAGTTACTCGAATTCTTAATGCGAAATTCGGGAAGAGTACTAACGCGCGGCCAATTGATGGATCGAATTTGGGGCTCGAATTATGTGGGTGACGGCAAAACCCTTGATGTACACGTAAAGCGGATTCGCTCAAAAATTGAACCAGATCCAGCCAATCCGGTGTACTTAACCACAGTTCGAGGACTTGGCTACCGCTTCGAAGCGTAAAGAGTTCTTTAGCCGTTCACTAATTGTTAACCTAGTTTGAACTTGCTATATCCCTTTACTTTCTAGTGTTCAAGGGTGAGTTTAGATATCCAGCG
>JASJMK010000018.1:0-19890 GCA_037619625.1 Actinomycetes bacterium | reverse complement strand
CGTAAATTAGCTAAAGATCTTCACCCTGATAAGAATGCTGGGGATAAAAAGATTGAAGAAAAATTCAAAGCGGTCAGTGAAGCCTACGACGTGGTTTCTGACCCAAAGCGTCGCGCAGAATATGACGAAGCTAGGCGCTATGGCGCAGGAAGCCCAATGGGCGGTGCTCGCCGTGGACCGCAAGGAAGACCGGGCGGTTTCCCAGGTGGGCAAAATGTAAATGCCGAGGACATTTTCGGCGGTGGTGATCTTTCTGATATTTTTGGCGGACTATTCGGCGGAGCTCGCCAACGTGGACCGCGCAAAGGCGCAGACTTAGAAACTTCCGTAACGATCTCCTTTGAAGATTCCGTACATGGCGTAACGTTGCCACTTCGACTTAGCACTGGAAATATTTCCGCGCGTCTCCCAGCTGGGGTAAAAAATGATCAGCGCATTCGGCTAGCAGGAAAAGGCCAAGCCGGTGAACCCGGAGCTCCTGCAGGTGATCTATTTATTAACGTCGCAGTTTCTGCCCACCCAGTATTCGGTCGTGACGGTGACAACTTAACGGTGCTCGTTCCCATCCGCTTTGAAGAAGCTGTCAATGGCGCAGACATAAAAGTTCCAGTTCTTGATGGGCCAGCTGTAACAATTCGCATTCCGGCTGGCACTAAAACTGGCGCGAAGTTTAGAGCGCGGGGAAAAGGTGTTATTCGGTCAGAGAAATCAGGTGACCTAATTGTTTCGGTTGACATTGCAGTTCCAAGTGAACTTTCACCTCTTGCAAAAAAAGCACTCGCTTAATTCACGAGCGCAACCGAGAGTTTTGATCCGCGCGAAGACTTGATGCGAAAGACTGGAAACTTGTCGGGAACCGGAAAGGGATCCGATGACTGAGTTTGAGCATGATGAAGAAGTTCCGGTTTATGTGATTTCAGTTGCAGCTCAACTTGCTGGACTGCATCCGCAGACATTGCGGCAATACGATCGCATTGGGTTAGTTTCGCCAGGTAGATCAGTTGGTCGAAATCGTCTCTATTCTTTGCGCGACATTCAGCGGCTACGAGAAGTCACGAAACTTTCCAATGAGGGCAATACGCTTTCTGGGATAATTCGAATTCTAATTTTGGAAGAGCAATTAGAACGAGCACTTAAAGAAAATATTCGCCTCCGTGAAGCAATGGGGCCATCCACCGCTGGTGTGGTTTGGCGCCCGAACCGACGAGCCTAGTTATGGTTGCCGTAATTACTGGTGCCAGTGCTGGAATTGGCGCATCGTATGCAAAGCAATTAGCAAGCAAGGGAACTGATTTAGTTTTAGTAGCGCGCAGTGAGAGTCGACTCAATGATTTAGCGCAAGAACTCATAACTCAGCACAACATCAAAGTAGAAGTTTTAGTTGCTGATTTATCTGATCGATCACAACTCGACAAAGTTGCAGCCCGCGCTGCAATGGATGACGTGGACTTAGTGATTAACAATGCTGGTTTTGGCATAAAACAACCATTCGTTGGTGGCACTTTAGCTGCTGAGCAGAATTTGTTAGATGTTTTGGTCATTGCAGTGATGCGCATCACTCACGCAGCAATGCCCGGAATGCTCGCTCGTAACCGTGGGGGCGTAATTAACGTCAGTTCAATCGCGGGTTGGATGACTAGCGGGACTTATAGTGCAACAAAATCATGGGCAACAACATTTAGTGAGTCACTGGCAACGCTGCACAAAGATTCAAAAGTACATGTCATGGCGCTTTGTCCCGGATACACCCGAACTGAGTTTCATACTCGGGCCGAAATGGAAATTGACACTATTCCAAATTGGATGTGGCTAGATGTTGATTACGTAGTTAAAAAATCACTTTCTGACTTTGCTAAAAATAAACCGATAAGTGTCCCTGGAGCACAATACAAAATCTTAAGTTTGGTTGCGCAATATTTACCTCGACCACTTGTTCGTAAACTTTCGGTCGCCTCGCGCCGGCAGTCAGCAAAATAAGTTACAGCGCAGCTAAAACTTCTTGCACTGAGTCAGTTGTTACTTTCCAACCCCGCAACCTAGATTGCAAGGAAGCTTCCTTTGCTAAATCATTTGCATCTTCAGTAATAACCACCGTGACTGGCGCATCTGGCCAATCGCCATAGTCCCCGCCAATAGTTGGCATCACCGGATCTATCAAGACGTATCCAACAGCTGGCCTTCGCAGCGAACGACGACTAAATCCGATAGCTGGCGCATGAATACTCATCTCACCGTGGAAAACCAAAACCAGTGATTCCGCAGTGTGCGAAAGTTCGCTAGCCACATGAGTAACCCAACGCATCGATTCAATGGGCGAGGAAACTACAAGTGGAACAGTCGTTAATTTAACTTTCGCCGCCAATGTATTAATACAGTCGGCTTCGGGCAGGAAAGCGATGGTTGCCATGAGATAACTGTGGCATATCTAGGCATCGCTCTGACACTGACCGGAATGTCTGATTGGTAGTCAAGAAGTTGGGGTTTCCCATTCACCTTGCTGGTCCATGATGGAGCGAAGGGTCTGGTCAGCAATGTTTACTATTTCGTTTGTGCGCGAGATTAGTTCCTCGGTAGTTTCCGAAATAAGCAAGTCCATTTGATCAAGTTCACCTATCGGAAGAATTCCCGCTAATTGCCAGCAAGCGTCCATCGGGTCATCACTTAGCGCAGTTGCGGCACCGAACTGCAAATTAGTGAACTCGCTCGCAAAGGCCAGCAGTTTTCGCACTTTGGTTTCGAGTTGATTCTTGGAATCCAAAAGAGTGTCGTCCCAAATCAAATCAGGAATGAGTTCAATAACTGCCAGCGGATAGGGATCATCTGGCAGCCAATTGGTTACCCGAAATCTTTGCGTGCCGAATGACTCTAATCCGTAAAACTCTTCAGTGGTGCCGATGTTGATGACAGAAGCGATCGTGCCAAGAGCCATGCGCTTTTCGCCGCCACCTACTTCGTCGCCACGCTCAATAAGCACCACTCCAAATTCCGGTTTCTCGGAGGCCATTAAATCCCCAAGTAGCTTTAAGTAGCGAGGTTCAAAGATGCGAAGCGGAAGTGGCATGGCTGGCATCAGTACTGACCCGAGTGGAAACATCGGCATTACCGTCATTGCGTTCCACTTCTATTTATTTCCACAGCGCAATTGTACTTAGTGAGAATTAAGGCTGCCCGTTTTATGTCCAACAGCTAATTGCACTTTTGCTACGACTGTATTAAGACAGTCGGCTTCGGGCAGGAAATCGATGCTTGCCATGACGTAACTGTGCCACGGCTTGGAAGCGCTAATCGATTTTGCGAGCGATAGTTCGAAGCGAAGAGGCAATTTTCCCGCGTACCGCACCCTTGCGCTGCTGACTCAAAGTTCCGGCTTTATCCGCTTCTTCAGCAAAGTAAGGCAACAACAGGTCTTCCATTCGGTAGAGCCCTACTTCTTCCTTAGCCAGCAAATGCTTGACTGCAAAGATTGCGCCATTTCCAAATGCTTCCCGTGAGATTGACTCATGTCGAAGCCGAACAGTTTGCGCAGGGAACCCGAACAAGATTTCATGGACCCCGATAATTCCACCTGCACGAATGCTGTGCACATTTTCATCTGGAACACCAAGTGCGCGCCCGAGTCTTAATGCTGTTCCTGAAACGTTGAACTTTCCTTGAAAATGTTCTTCGACAATTTCGATATCTACATTAGGTGTAATTCGTTGCAGAGTTTGTGCTGCCAGCATCATGAAATTAATACCAACGGTGATATTTGGAGACCAAAGAACCTTAGTACGAGTTGCCAATCTCTTTAGATCTCTTTGAACGTGTTCGCTGTAGTTTGAAATTGCACTGACAATTGCAATTGACCGCTCCGCAGCAGCGTCACCGTAAAGCTCCAGACCGCTCTCAGAAGAGAAGTCAATAATTGCATCAACTGGTTCGCTGTCCAGTAGTTCCTTAATGTCAGTATGAATTCGACTATGAATTTTACCTGGCTCGTCAGATTCAATTCCTAAAAATTCTGGAACAGAGCGATGCTCGAGACGTTCGGAATTTCTCAAAACCCAACTCAATTGAACTGATTTATCTAAAAGTATTGTCGTCGCAACTTCTCGACCTGTTTTCCCAAATCCAATTAATCCAATTTTCATAGATTTAACCTATCAAGCACTAATTCCAAATTCGTTTGAGAAATTTCTAATCCTGAGAATTTGCCCGTTGTTAATTGGATAATTTCGCTGAAAAAAATTATATTTTTAGTGATAGCACTCAAAATATTTCCCATTTATTCAATTACCTGCTTTTCAAGCATTTTCGAATTTATGTACTCACCCTCTTTATTTTCATTACGCATATTGAAATTTCGTATGACTTTGAGGTCTGTACAGAAATCAGGAGACATTACTGTTTCCAGGTTTTTGTAATAAACAGCCATTTAGCTTGCCGTGCTGCCACTTTTACGAGGCAATTCTCCACAAACCCGAGCTCTTATGGGCGTTAAAAACCCTTAATTTTAGGCATCTTGGGGATCTCGATTTGCACTCTAGGGGGGAGAGTGCCAACAATAGTATTAGCACTCAGACCCCTGAGTGATAACCCAAAAACTCTTGGGCTTTGGCCCTAATCGTTTGGTACAAAAGGAAAAAATACATGTCGAAGATGATCGCTTTCGATGAGGAAGCCCGTCGCGCACTTGAGCGCGGTATGAACACACTCGCAGACGCAGTCCGCGTAACGCTTGGCCCAAAGGGTCGCAACGTTGTTTTGGAAAAGAAGTGGGGCGCACCGACCATTACTAATGATGGTGTCTCCATCGCCAAGGAAATTGATCTTGAAGATCCATACGAAAAGATCGGTGCCGAGCTTGTAAAGGAAGTTGCTAAGAAGACAGACGATGTCGCTGGCGACGGAACTACAACTGCAACTGTTCTTGCCCAGGCCCTTGTTCGCGAAGGTCTGCGTAACGTCGCAGCTGGCGCTAACCCAATGGTGCTTAAGCGCGGAATTGAAAAAGCCGTTGAAGCAATCAGCGCCGAACTTCTTGCTATGGCGCAGCCAGTTAATTCCAAGGAGCAGATCGCAGCAACTGCATCTATCTCTGCAGCTGATCCACTAATTGGCGAAATGATCGCTGAAGCAATGGACAAGGTTGGCAAGGAAGGCGTTATCACTGTTGAAGAGAGCAACACATTTGGTCTAGAACTTGAACTGACTGAAGGTATGCGCTTCGACAAGGGTTACATCTCGCCTTACTTCGTAACAGATGCTGAGCGCATGGAAGCTGTTTTGGAAGATCCATACATCTTGATCGTTAACTCAAAGGTTGCTGCAATCAAAGACTTACTTCCAATCTTGGAAAAAGTTATGCAGTCCGGAAAGCCACTTGCCATCATCGCTGAAGATGTTGAAGGCGAAGCACTTTCCACCCTTGTTGTTAACAAGATCCGTGGAAACTTCCGCTCGGTAGCTGTTAAGGCTCCAGGCTTTGGCGATCGTCGTAAGGCAATGTTGCAGGACATCGCAATATTGACTGGCGCTCAGGTGATCAGTGAAGAAGTAGGTCTAAAGCTTGATTCGATTGACATGGAACTTCTTGGTAAGGCACGCAAGATTGTTGTCACAAAAGATGAGACCACAATCGTTGAAGGTTCCGGAGACGCAGATCAGATTGCTGGCCGCGTTAACCAGATCCGCGCCGAAATCGAAAAGTCTGATTCAGATTACGATCGCGAAAAACTACAGGAGCGTCTAGCGAAACTTGCTGGCGGTGTGGCAGTTATCAAGGCTGGCGCAGCAACTGAAGTAGAACTTAAAGAACGCAAGCACCGCATCGAAGATGCTGTTCGCAATGCCAAGGCTGCAGTTGAAGAAGGTATCGTCGCCGGTGGTGGCGTTGCATTACTTCAGGCATCTGAAAAGGCATTTGCAAAGCTAAGTCTTGAAGGTGAAGAAGCAGTTGGCGCAAACATCGTCAAGGTAGCTGTTGAAGCACCACTAAAGCAGATTGCAATTAACGCTGGACTTGAAGGCGGAGTTGTTGCAGAAAAGGTTCGTAACTTAGCACCTGGCTTTGGCTTGAACGCTGCAACTGGCGAATACGTCGATCTAATCAAGGCTGGCATCATTGATCCAGCTAAGGTGACACGTTCCGCGCTTCAGAACGCAGCATCCATTGCCGCGCTATTCCTAACAACCGAAGCCGTTATCGCTGACAAGCCTGAGAAGGCTGCACCAATGGCTGGCGGCGGCGACATGGGTGGTATGGATTTCTAAGAAATCCATTTCCAATAAGAACTAAAAAACAAGACCCGAACCAATTGGTTCGGGTCTTGTTTTTTGTTACCGCGAATATTTATCAATCTGCTGTTGGAGTTCCATACAACAAATCATCGGCATCAACGATTCGATAGGAATAACCCTGCTCGGCCAAGAAACGTTGTCGGTGGGCAGCAAAGTCTGCATCCACAGTGTCTCTGGTAACGATTGAATAGAAATGGGCCGAACGCTTGTCACCCTTTGGGCGAAGGATTCGTCCCAGCCGCTGCGCTTCTTCCTGCCTGGAACCAAAGGTGCCGCTGATTTGAATCGCAACACCAGCTTCGGGCAGATCAACTGAGAAGTTAGCAACTTTGGAAACTACAAGTACGCGCGTTTCACCCTCACGAAAAGATTGGAATAAGCGTTCGCGTTCTTTGACTGGGGTGGCGCCAGTAATAGTTGGCACCCCGAGAAACTCGCTAATTTCGGCAAGTTGATCTAGGTATTGACCAATTACCAAAATGTGATCATCTGGATGCAGATTTACTAGATGCTCCACTACTCGATTTTTAAATGAGGTAGTTGAGGCAAGTCGGTAGCGTTCCTCTGGCTCTGCCATTGCGTAAGCCAACCGCTCGGCATCAGGAAGTGTTACTCGAACCTCAGCGCAATCAGCAGGTGCGATATAGCCCTGGGCTTCGATGTCTTTCCAAGGCGCGTCATATCGCTTTGGGCCGATGAGGGAAAACACTTCACCTTCCATGCCATCTTCCCGAACTAAAGTTGCAGTTAGGCCAAGGCGACGTCGAGCTTGAATGTCAGCGGTGAAACGAAATACGGGAGCTGGCAATAGGTGGACTTCGTCATAAATAATCAAACCCCAGTCGCGGGCATCAAAGAGTTCCATATGCGCGAAAACTCCTTGGCGGCGCGTGGTCATAACTTGGTAAGTCGCAATTGTTACTGGCCTGATCTCCTTGCGAGCACCTGAGTATTCACCAATTTCATCTTCCGTGAGTGTGGTGCGCTTTAACAATTCAGCTTTCCATTGCCGCGCCGAAACCGTATTAGTCACCAAAATCAAAGTCGTTGCGCCAGCAAGGGCCATCGCAGCAGCGCCAACAATTGTTTTGCCAGCACCGCAAGGTAGGACCACTACGCCAGAGCCGCCATGCCAAAACCCTTCAGCTGCCTCGCGCTGGTAAGTGCGCAATTCAAAAGAATTTTCGGCTAACGCAATTGGGTGCGCTTCACCATCAACGTAACCGGCTAGATCCTCAGCTGGCCAGCCAAGTTTTAATAAAACTTGTTTAATGTTTCCGCGCTCACTACCGTGCACGGCAATGGTGTCTTCATCGATTCGCTTACCAACTAGTGGCTGAATTTTTTTCGAATGCAAAATTTCTTCAAGTACGGTGCGATCATTTGCAGTTAACACAAGTCCATGAACTGGATGCATATGTAATTGCAATCGGCCATAGCGAGCCATGGTTTCGGCAATGTCCACCAGCAGTGCATGCGGAACTGGGTAACGCGAATACTTGATCAAAGTGTCCACTACAGATTCAGCGTCATGTAATGCCGCGCGCGCATTCCAAAGTCCAAGTGGAGTGATGCGGTAAGTGTGGATGTGTTCTGGCGCTCGCTCAAGTTCGGCAAACGGCGCAATGGCATGACGACATTCAGCGCTTAGTTCATGGTCAATCTCAAGTAATAAAGTCTTATCACTTTGAACGATCAATGGACCTTCAGTCATCAAGCACTTCCTTCTTCACTAAAGTTCTCTTCCAGGGCAGCGCCAGTAATGCGCGCGATGGTGAATGTTCGTACTTCATTTGTTCGTACGTCGAAAGCAGTTAAGAAGCCGCCAGTGATGGTCAGTGGCTCAACAATTCGTTCGCTGGTCATGCCACCCTTGTCAGCGTAACCAATCCAAACTTCCTTACCTTTTATCAAGGCGTCATTGAGTAAAGCCAATGTTTGCGAAGTGGTAGTTCGCGGGCCATTCGTTGAAGCAGGTTTGCTGGAATCCACACGTTCCCCGGCGCGAAGGGCTTTTACTGCAGCAGTGACCAATCGGCTGGATGGACCAGTGACTGTTACAGGAGCAGGGCTCACTTTCGTTGCAGTTC
Organism: Actinomycetes bacterium; assembly: GCA_037619625.1. Lineage (GTDB taxonomy): Bacteria > Actinomycetota > Actinomycetes > S36-B12 > UBA5976 > UBA5976. Next base: position 11,521 of record JASJMK010000018.1, on the reverse strand, counting down.
GCTTGGTATCTGGGCGGTGTATTAATACTGTGCCCTCTGCGCTTTCGGCAACTGGGGCATAGCCGCAGGAGCGCAGTTTTTCAAGGACAATGTCTGCTGGCGAGGAACTAACCACAATGCCAGGTGCTAGCTGGCGAAACCGCAAAGTTGCTAAGCGACGATCGGCTTGCACACTTGCAACAAGTTGTTCATCGTCACAACGCAAATAGATAGAGGCAACACCAACGCGCAGCACGCCATGCTTGCGAGCGACATCCTCAATTAAGTAAGTCAGTGGTTGCGGGATTGGGGTGCGCGAAAGTCCAGACAAGAAGTCCAAAATGTCGTGCGCAGATTGGCCTTGATCAAGTGCGCGCCGGATTGAACTCTCCGTAAATCGATAAGTTGTTGCCGCGCCGGCTGATTCCACGTCAGCAATCACAGCCATGGTTCGGCGTTGATTCGCTGGCAAGCGACCAGGTGCCAGGGCAGTTAAATCAGCCTGCACAATCACATGATCAACGGGCGCTGGAAGTAAGGCGCCTAATACTTTTGTTGGATCCTTACCTTCAGCCAGTGCTTTACCAAATGAAGTAATCGCGCCAAGGGCAGTAACACCAATCGTTGCAGCTTCAGCTAGCACTGCAGAAACTGCGGCAGCGCGAACCAAAGAAGAGCGACGCGGACGATGCCAATCTAAATGGTCGGTCAAAATAGCGGCGCTTGTTGTTGAACCTTCGGGCAAGCCAAGGTAAATGTCGAGTAAGGAAATTCTTAGTGGGTTAATAAAGCCACGTTCAACTGCGGAAGTCAATGCGTTGGTGCGATCAGAACCATCACCGCCAACTACATGCGCAGCTCGAGCCATGTCGCGCCAAGATTGCGCAAGCAAAGTCCAACGTGATGCATCATCAATGCCGAGCCATCTGTCATAAGCCGCAGTTGGGAGCCAGCCATCGGTGCTATCGGCGCCCAGTAATCCAGCAGCGTAAGCAACTTCGATAACTAAAGCCGTTAAGTGTTCGGAGACTCGCAATAAATCCTTAGCTGCAGCTAAATCGCGAATCGCTAGTCCGCCGCCGCGAAGTTGCGCTGGCGGTTCTATGGACCAAGTTTCTAGCAGAGTTTCTACTAGTCGAACAAAATCTAAAGCTGCGTGCGCGCCCGTATCGTTAATGCGTTTAACATCTGCGTTACCAAGTACCGGAAAGCCACGATCGGTTTTGATTTCTTTTAACAACAAGCCATCACGAAGTGCAAGAGAAACTTCGCGTGGTACGACAACTGAGTTGTCACTTGTTGGCACTATTAACTCATGAGCAAGCAACCATTCCAATGGAGACTTAGCATCTTCAATACGAACAGAACGATTTGCTTGGCGCATTGTTCCTGCGGGAGTGGCCCACAGAAGTTGCCCCATAATTTCGCGCACATCGTCAGGACCACCGGCTAAAGTTTTTGCGGCAAGATTTTTCTTTGTTCCGTAGTCACGAACTTTTCGGCGCGAGTCAGCAAATGATGCAGCTAAGCCACATGGGTAGGCACCAAATGATTCGCGCGCTACACGAACTAAGTGCAACTCTTCGTCATCGCCCCAAACAAGTGCGCTGCTAAGCAATCGTTCGATAGCTGCATCGATTGCTTCAGCTTGGTATCCAGTTGCACCAGAAAGTCCATCGTGAACATCAGAGCGCGCTGCTGGATCTGGCAATGCAGCTAGAACCTCACAGACACTTAGTTCAATGTGATTTAGCGCATCAAGTGCCGAACTAACACTTGGCGAAGTTGTGGCGCGAACCGCCAATTGCCCCAAATCAGTTGGAACTGGATGTAATAAATCCGGGCGTGTTGCGAATAAGAGCTCTAATTGGGCGTCAGTTCGGTGTCGCAAATCATCAGCTAAAGACCTGGGTCGAAGTTGGATTTCAGGTGATTCAGAAGTGCGCATCTTTATACGTTACGCGCTTTTGGGTGGTTAGCGCCACTTGAGTTTTCTTAAGAATCTCAAAGGTCAAAAGTATCTAAAATACCAGGTTTGGGTGGTTTAGCACTTTTCATCTAACCTTGAGGAAGGCAATCGGTTTTCGGCGGCCAAAGTAAGTAACCAGCGGAAGGAGAACACCGTGCCTACAGGCAAAGTTAAGTGGTACGACACTGAAAAAGGTTTCGGCTTTCTGCAAACGGATGAAGGCGAAGAAGTATTTTTGCACGCCTCCGCACTTCCAGCTGGAACCCTAGCTCTTAAAAATGGCACTCGCTGCGAATTTGGTGTGGCTGATGGCAAACGCGGAATGCAGGCATTGTCAGTGCGAGTAATAGAAGAACCACCGAGTGTGGCCAAGAGCGGGCGTAAAGACGCCGAAGACATGGCTATTGTGCTCGAGGATGTCATCAAAATGCTTGATGGGTATGCGGGCAACCTTCGTCGTGGCCGTTACCCAGATGACAAGCAAACTGAGAAACTTGTTGCCGTTCTGCGTGGCGTCGCCGATCAGATTGATGCGTAGTTGAACACAGTAACTTCAGCGCTCGAGATTGCTCGAGCCGCGCTACTTGAATCTATTCCCGCCGACCATGTTGGCAAGGCCTTGGATTCTGTTGTCGAGCCATCGCAAGATTCGTCCGTAACAATAACCAGCTATACCTTTGAGTGCACCTCAGCTGGCTATCCAGGTTGGTACTGGGAAGTAAGCGTTGTTGAAATTTCTGGCCAGAGCCAGCCAACTGTCAGCGAAGTGAATCTGCTGCCCGGCGCTGCTGCCCTGGTGCCAGCTGCTTGGAAACCTTGGGCTGATCGTGTTGAAGCAGGGGACTTGGGTGTTGGCGACTTACTGCCACCACCAGAAAATGATGATCGCTTAACAGCGGGCTTTACTGGCCTTGGAGATCTAGAAGACATTAGCGACGACTTAGCCGCACTGCATCCGGTGCAATGGGAACTTGGACTCGGGCGCGAAAAAGTTTTAAGCACAATTGGTCAAGAGCGAGCCGTTAACCGTTGGTTTGAAAAACTTAATGGTCCAAAATCTGCGATGGCAAAGTCCGCTCCCGCGCATTGTGGTTCGTGTGGCTTCTTAGTTGCCATTGGTGGATCGATGGGTCAAGTATTTGGTGTTTGTGGAAATGAATTCGGCGCTGCTGATGGCCAAGTTGTAGCAACTACATTTGGTTGCGGCGCGCATTCATCTGTTCGCCAGGAACAGGCAGCACCTATTCCAGTTGTGGACTTAGTTATTGATGACCATGCTGATGCCCAAAGTGATTCCAGCGACTTACCTGATTATGTTGCCGAACCAGTCCAAGACGTTAGCGAATTCGACGAAGATGTTGATTTGGACGAAACCGGCGGCCGCAGCGAAAATATCGCTTCAGAATTTGCGATGAAAGAAGCAGTGGAAGCAATCGAAGCCGCATCTGAATTCATTGAAATGGAAAACTTGGATGCTGATGAAGCGGAGCAAGAAATTGCTGACTTCTATGGCGATTCAGAAAGTGATACAAAAATTTAAGTCAAGACGCAGTTTTGCGTGTTGTACCTGACTTTGTTTCAGCAATTTAGGCAGGCTTTATACATGGCACTAATTGGATCTCGGCGCCTTGCCGACAAAGTCCTTGACGTAACCGTATTCATTCTTGCTACCGCAACACTTACTTACTACTCATCGCGCTACTTCACCACCAGCGCATTGGTCGTAGCTGGAGTTTGGGTGGTATTTGCTTTACTGCTATTCATTTTGATCAGACGCTTTACGGAAGTTGGGTTCTACGGCGAACCCGTTCCAGCGCCTTATTTAACTAGTGATCCGAGTGCGCATCGCAATAATGTCTTAGCTCGAAACGTAACCTGGACCGGTTTGGTTGCCGCCGCATTTGCCTATCTATACATTGAAAATAGACTGCCAAATTTAAGTCCTTCCCAGTGGGCGTTAACAATCCTGATCTTGGTGGCCATTGGTTCGGTAGTGGCCTTCAGATTGGCTAAGTCTCAAGTTGAAGTTGCAGCAGATTACAAAACCTTCCATTGGTTTGCGTGGCTAATCGCATCTGGCATGGCCTTAGTTGCCTCGGCAACTTTGCGACCACAAAGTGATGATGCAAATTATCTGAATCTTTCAACCTGGATTGCCGAGCGTGGCACTATTCCACTTCGCGACACGATCTACAGCAATCAAGTTTTTGAAACTAAGCCACTTGGATCTGCCTGGGAATCAATGTGGGGAGTGTTCGCGCACGTTACCAACATGTCGGCGCCGACTCTGCTTTATGTGATCGCAGTTCCAATCTTGACCGCGATAAGCATTTTTGCTTTGGACCGAGGTATGCGATCGATGCATGTTCGCCATACCAATTTCGCATTAATAATCGTGAGCTTATTCCTGCTATTAGATGGCGAAAACATTTTCTCGTTTGGAGTTTTTCATGGACCGCGAATCTGGCAAGGAAAAGCATTCTTTGTCTCTGCGATGATTCCATTGCTCATTGGCGCAGGAATCGTATGGGCTAGATCTGGAAGACGAAATGATCTGATTCGTTTCCTATTAGTTGCAATTAGTGCAACGGGCCTGACAACGACAGCAACCATGTTGGTGCCAATGTTCACGCTGGTAGTCGCTGGCGTTGTGGGCTATCAGCGGGGGATTAAGGATGCTGGCTGGACATTACTGGCCATGTTGCCACCACTTTATGTTGGCTTGGCTTTCCGAGGCACTCGTAGCTCAGACACCAACGCAATGGGACATCTGGCTCCCGACACATTAGCGTTTGCGCAGCCTGCAACCATACTTTCTGGGCTTAGTGAGTTGCCAGATCCAAATGAATTTGTCCGCTTAATGGCGCAGCCACCACTTCACGCGGCGCTGTTTGCATTAGTAATGTGCTGGGGATGGTTGGGCAGCGAATCGCGAACTGCTCGCCGGGTAATTGCTGGATTGAGTTTGCTGTGGGCAATCGTTTACTTGCCGCCCGTGCTAGCCGTAATTGAACAAGCAACTGGCGTTCCTTCAATATCCTGGCGCTTTTGGTGGTTACTGCCAATACCAATGTTGCTCGGCGCGGCTGCATCCGCTGGCGCAGCTGGCTTGATTCGCTTGACAAGTATTAATAACCATAAAAATTTGACGCTGGGTTTGGCAACGGCGCTACTTCTTGCGTTCATTGTGATCCCAGGCAAGCCAGTCTGGCTTTCTAGCTTGGGTCAAGTAAATCTTCAGGGTGCAAGATTGATGTGGCCGCCCGGTTGGAAAGTTTTCGGTGGCTACTACGAGGCGATGGAAATCTTAGATGTCATTGCTAAAGACGGCGACATTGTTGCTGCTCGCCAAAACATCGAATTCTCTATGGCTGCAACAACAGTTCGAATCCATCCAGTGTTACCGAAGGTTTTCTGGTTCGCTGAGGTCACCGGACCTGTTGGAAGAGAACAGTTTGGTGATCGCATCACGATTCGACAATTCACTTCTAAAGATCAAGATCCGACGCTCCCGGCGCTAGATCTAAATGTTTTACCAATCGCATTAGAGCGAGTCGGCGTTGATGTAGTTTGCTTAGATGCAGATCGCCCGGATGCCATTAAATTAGTTAAAACTTATGGCTATACCCAAGGCGCGCGAGTTGTTAAATATTCATCCGGCCGCGGGCAATGGTGCGCGCGACTTTCTAATTAGTGCTTGCCTTAGCGATTCTCGCAGCCCGGCGACGTGCGTAGCGGATTCCTAGTAGTCCAAGTAAAACTCCGCAAGCACAGATCCAGATCCAGTTGCCTCGACCCGAGGATTCCAATTGCTCGAGTCGAAACAGGCAAATCACGGTTGCAACAGACCAGATAACTGTTCCTATTGTTACTGCTGTGATTCCATTAACCTCAAGTGGCTCAAGCGCAAGTTTTTCGCCATTATTTTTGGCTTCGCTGCCTGATTCGCTCAGAGAGTCTGCGTGGTTACTCACACGTAGCACACTAGCGTGTCGTTATGGAAACCACCACAAAAACAACTGGCACTTCGGCATGGGATCGCTATTTCCACATGACCGAACGTGGATCTAACCTCGGGACTGAAGTACGCGGCGGCGTTGTCACATTCGTGACGATGGCCTACATCGTTGTGCTTAATCCTCTCATCGTCGGCACCGCAAAAGACATCAATGGGAATTATCCCGGTGGTGGCCAAGACATCGGTACGTCAATTGCGTTAGTAGCTGCTGCTACTGCGTTGGTTGCCGGCATCATGACTATCTTTATGGGTGTTTACGGACGCTTCCCAGTAGCTATTGCTGCTGGTCTTGGACTTAACGGCTTCTTGGCTTTTGGTCTTGCTCCTTATATGACTTGGGCACAAGCATTCGGCCTGGTCGTTATCGAAGGCTTTATAGTTTTGCTTTTGGTACTTACCGGTTTTCGCACCGCAGTGTTTCACGCAGTGCCAGATTCGCTTAAGTACTCAATCGGCGCAGGCATCGGTCTATTTATTGCATTAATCGGATTAGTGGATGCTGGCATAGTTCGTCCAGGTGTTCCGCTAATTACCTTTGCGGTATTTGGTGAGCTTGCTGGTTGGCCAATCTTTACATTCGTATTTGGTCTAATGCTGATGATCATTTTGATTGCACTTCGCAAGCGTGCTGCCATCTTGATTGGTTTGCTAGTAACAACTGTTATTGCAGTGGTGCTTGAATCAACCCAAAACATCGGCGCAGCGAATACTGATCCAGGCCTGCCAGGTCTGGAGAACCCAACTGGCTGGGGACTAACTGTCCCAGCAATTCCAGATACGATCATCGGCTTTGTGGATCCAAGTCCGCTGTTCAAGCTCGATCTTGTTGGGGCATTCGGTGCCATCGGTGCATTGGCTGCCGGACTTGCTGTGTTCTCATTGTTGCTCAGCGACTTCTTTGACACCATTGGAACCGTTACTGGTCTTGCTACCGAAGCAGACCTAATGACTGCTGATGGTGAAGTCGAGCACTTAGGCGCAATCCTTGCAGTTGACTCCATTGCTGCGATGGCAGGCGGCCTGGCTGGAACATCATCCAACACTGCTTACATCGAATCAGCATCTGGAATTGGCGACGGTGCTCGCACCGGTATTGCCAGCTTGGTAACTGGATCTCTGTTCTTGCTTGCAATGTTTATTGCACCGCTTACAAAGATCGTTCCATACGAAGCAGCAGCTCCAGCATTAGTAATTGTTGGATTCTTGATGATGACGCAAATTCGTCACATTCCATTTGATGATTATGCAATTGCGATTCCATCGTTCTTGACGATCATCTTGATGCCATTTACTTACTCGATTACTAACGGCATTGGCGCAGGCATAGTCTCCTACGTTGCTATTAGGATCGCCCAAGGTAAGTCAAAGGAAATTTCGTCATTGCTGTGGATTATCGCCGCCGCATTCGTAATTTACTTTGGTGTGCATCCGCTAAAGGAACTCTTTGGCATGTAAGTAACACCTAATCTTTGGGGCGTACTGTGAAAAACGGTGCGCCCCATTGCTGTGTCCAAGAGTATTCAGTAATGCATTATCGTTAAGTTATGAATTCACGCACGCGCCGAATCGTAACGATTTTGGTCTTAGCCAGTTTCTTCATTGCAGTGGTTGCAGCTGCGGTCGTTCCACTTATCTAACTAGTTGACATGTAACTAGTTGGCTCAAGAAATTTCTTTAATGTGAAGTTTCAACTGGTCGAAGTATTGCGATCGTAATAGCGAGTGCTAAACAAATTGGCACGATTGCATACGCGCCTTGAATGCCGATTTGATCGGCCAAGGTTCCCAGTGCAAATGGGGCAACACCGCTAGCAAAACCAGTTCCAATTGATAGCTTGCCGCCGCCGCGATCTGCTCGACCACCACTGGCGCGAAGTGCTCGCTCAAATCCAAATGGAAAATGCAGTGACATTCCTAGGCCAGTTATTGTCAGCGAAATCAACATGATCAGGCCAGAACTTGAAAGCCAGAATCCCAGGAAGCCAAAGAACGAAAGAATTAGTGCGCCTCGATACAAAAACTCAGAATCAAACTTCGAAGTTAATCGCGCGCCAACCAAACGCCCAACAGACATCCCACCAACGATTGTGGCAAGGGCTGCGGCGCTGGCGCCTTTAGTTAGCCCACCTTGGGTAGATAAAACTTCTGGTGCCCACAGCAACATCGAAAATTCCATGCTGGCTGTGAAAACCAGAATTAACCAAGACCACCAGAAAAGACTTGGGAATGGGCCGGGCACATCATGGTGATCAGACTCTTCGTCTTTGACGGCTTTTGGTCCATAGACATCAGTGTGCTTGCCACGAATTATTTCGATGATGATTACGCCAACCGCAGCAACTTGAATTCCTGGCCGCCACCCAAATCCAACTGTGACTCCAATGCCAACTAATACCGGCGCTAGTAATCCAATGGAAGAAGCAATGGCATGCAGTTCACTGATCGCAGCAGGCGCTGCTTGTTTTTGTTGGTAAGCCAAGTAAGAGGCCGTGCCCTGAATGATTAATGAACCAGCACAAGTTGTGAACACAACACCAATCAAAGTAAACGGTAAAGATTGGCCGAGTGTGAAGAACAAGATTCCGGTTGCAAGCAAAATCGAAGCGTAGCGGAGCATTAAGCCTCGACCAATTCGTTTAATGATTGCGCCAGTTGCTAAACCTGCCGTTACCGAACCCACCGACATTGCAAGTGAATGGAAAGAAACCAAGGTGCGAGAGAGGTCTAAGTCTTCCCGCAGAAATTGCAGGGTGCCACCAAAACCAAAAATAAACCAACCAAAGCAAGTGGCTTGAAGGTATGAGATCCAGGTGGTTTTATCTCGAACTGGTCGGCGTAAGGTCACTGACTAACTGTACTTAAGTGATTTACTCGGCTAGCTTTGCGATCACAAAATCGATGCACTTAAGTAATTGCCTAACATCGCTTGGTTCAACTGCAGGGAAAACTGAAATTCGAAGTTGGTTGCGGCCAAGTTTGCGATAAGGCTCGGTATCAACCACGCCATTTGCGCGCAAGACTTTAGCGATGCTTTCGGCATCAATTGATTCGTCAAAATCTATTGTGGCAACTACTTGGGAACGCTTAGCTGGATCAACCACAAATGGGGTGGCATGCGCACTGGCAGTTGCCCAGTCATAGATCGCATCAGAAGATTCCTTGGTGCGAGCAACACACCAAGTTAAACCGCCATTTGCGTTAAACCATTTAACCTGTTCATTCATCATCACAATCGTGGCAACGGACGGGGTGTTGTAAGTCTGATCCAATCGTGAGTTTTCAATGGCAGTTACTAAATCTAAGAAAGCTGGAATGTAGCGACCCGATGACTTAATTTCTTGGGCGCGGGCAATTGCTCGTGGCGACATAATTGCGATGAATAAGCCACCATCAGATGCGAAACATTTTTGCGGACTGAAGTAGTAAACATCGACCACAGATAAATCAACGGCCAAGCCGCCAGCGCCAGATGTGGCATCAATTAGGACTAAGGCATCAGCATCTGCGCCCTCTGGTCGAACTGGTGGGATTGCCACACCAGTTGAAGTTTCGTTGTGCGGGGTGCAATACGCGTCAATTCCAGCAATCGGGGCAAATGCTGGCGCATCACCTGGTTCAGATTTGATTACTGATTGCTCGCCAAGAAATGGTGCATCGATTGCACACTTTGCAAACTTGGCGCCGAATTCGCCAAAAGTTAGGAACTGCGCGCGATCCCGGATTAATCCGAAAGTGGCGATTTCCCAAAATGCTGTGGTGCCGCCATTACCAATGACAACTTCGTAACCAGTTGGGATTGAAAACATTTCCGCAAGACCCGCGCGCATTTCCGCAACTTCGTTTTTCACTGGTGATTGACGATGACTCGTACCAAGAATGTTTTTAGATTTAGTAACCAGCGCCTGAAGTTGCTCTGGGCGAACTTTGGATGGCCCCGCGCCGAATCGACCATCAGTTGGAAGCAATTCAGCAGGTATTTTGATGTCTAGTATTTGGGCCATTTCTTAAGTTTAGATTAGTTAACAAACCCGCGCTGCCAACGGTTTGCAGGTATGAACTTTCATGACTCCAATCAAATGCAGAGTTATACAATCGCAGTATGTATGGAAACCTTGGTCGCATCGGAGTGATCACACTTGCTACTGATACAAGTGTGCATCCAGAAATTCAACGCTTAATGCCCAAAGGTGTCCACACATATCCCGCGCCAATTTTGTTACCTCGCGGTGAAGTAGACGCCCAAGCTCTGGCCGAGATGCTAGAAACTGACTCGCTAGAAAACGCAGCGTCAATCCTGACTTGGACAGGAGCAAAAACTATTTTGTTTGCTTGCACCACTGGCAGCTTGGTCCATGGTTTGGGTTGGGATAAAGAACTTGTGGACCGCGTCACAAAAGCATCGGGCTTATCTGCAACCACAACAGCCACTGCAGTGTTGCGCGCCTTTAAGGCTTTGAATGTTACGAAGCTTGCAGTAGTAACGCCATACATCGATGAATTAAATCAAATTGAAAAGAGTTTTTTCGAAGATAGTGGTTTTGCAGTAAAAGACATAGTTGGTCTTGGCTTAACTACTGATCCAGAAATTGGAGACCTCTATCCAAGTGATGCGCTGGCAAACATCGAAAAGATCTTTGATGAGTCTTGCGACGGGATTTTTATTTCTTGCACAGATTGGCACATTGTTGAGTTAGTTCCAGAATTGGAAGCTAAGTACGGTGTTCCGGTGATCACAAGTAATTTAGCTGGCGGTTGGGCAGTACTTCGGGAAATTGGTTACACCACTCCACAGCCTGAAAATGGCCGGCTCTTTACGGTTTAGGCTTAACGCCAAAAACTCAAGGTGAAAGGCTCAGATTATCATCTCCATCGTTCAAGAGACAAAACTTTTCATCTTACGTTTAGCAAGAACTGTTGTGACAGTTAAGTAGACAAAATATAAAGCAAGCGCGCTAGTGGTTACAAGAACTAGTGGAGTTAAACTCACGATGCATGTAACTAGAATTGCGCTCAGAAGAAAGTTTGGGAAAGTAAATTCAGTAAATCTGACCTGTCCAAGCAGCAAAACAACGGGAATGAGAATGATCATTCGATAGATATAGCTGTCTCCGAATGCCCAGATAAGCGAGAAAGTTAGCATTACTGGAATCAGGGAGTACAAAGTCGCTACGCCGCTAGTACTTAGAATGAATTGATTTAGACTAGATTTGCTTAATCTTAAGTAAGTTAACAAAAGAGAAAAACTTAGAAAAATTATCGCAACTCCATAGTTAAAAGAAGTGATAGGCCAAGTCAAATCCCAAATCAACTGTAATCCGAATGACCTGCCAAATGGACTTCCACTATTAGTTGCGTTGAGCATTTTAACTGCGAGATCAATTTGTGGAATCCAGTAAAGCAATGAAAGTATCAGAATGCATTTGGGAATCAGTTTTACTCTTTTCCAAAAAAAGATGAGTGTGAAGAAGACTAATACGATGGGCCAAAGTTTAAATATGCAGGCAAAAAGTAAAGATAGCGCACCCATTGTTTGACGAATTGCTGATTTCGTTTGTA